>JAQYWN010000868.1 GCA_029379265.1 Rhizonema sp. NSF051 | reverse complement strand
GCATTAAGATAGTATAAAATTTACTGTCAGCACGAAAATAAATTCTCTTACGAATCTTTTTCTTAACGCCTCTATAATACCCCCAGGGGAATTCGAATCCCCGTTACCTCCGTGAAAGGGAGGTGTCCTAGGCCTCTAGACGATGGGGGCGCTTTATCTACACCTTTAAAACTATAACGATTTTCACGCCAAATGTCAACAGGGTTTCGCAAAAAAATTATTTATTACCAGATTCGGAATTGTGGCGGTTACACTGAGTGAAAGCACTCAGATTGCGTCTGGACTCTATAAAAATGTCAATTTTCTTGCTATTTCACTAAAAACATAAACAATGGCGTATTATAAAAAACTAAGTAACCAGCATCTTAATCTTAATTTAGCAAAAAATGGAAGATATGATGTTGCAGGCTGTCGAATAAATCTTTACAATTTTTTACAAAAGATTTTCAAATATATCGCTCAAAATCCATAATATGGAAGCGTCTTTTGAAATCACCTTGCAGATCGTGATCACTGTGTCTGCAGGCATTATTGCCCAGGTGCTAGCTGCATACCTCCGGGTACCTAGCATCGTGTTTCTACTACTGTTTGGCATCGGGCTGGGTTCTGATGTTATTGGGCTGTTACACCCTCAAATGCTTGGCTCCGGATTAGAGGTTATTGTCGCACTAGCAACGGCGATAATTTTGTTTGAAGGCGGACTTAACTTGGATTTGCAAGAGTTGGGAAAGGTTTCACTCAGCCTGCAACGACTTGTTACCTTAGGAACGCTGATCACACTTTTAGGTGGTAGTATGGCAGCTCACTGGCTGGGTGAATTTCCCTGGCACATAGCTTTTCTCTACGCTTCCTTAGTTGTGGTAACAGGACCGACAGTTGTTAGTCCTTTGCTCAAACAAGTCAACGTAGATCGACAAGTTGCAACAATTTTGGAAGGAGAAGGCGTTTTAATCGACCCAGTGGGGGCTATCCTTGCTTTCGTTGTTCTGGACACAATCTTGAACGACGATACTGATCCGATGAATGCCATCATCGGTTTACTGCTACGTCTTGGTGTTGGTGCATCGATTGGTGCAGCAGGTGGTTCCCTCATGAGTTTAATTTTCAAACGCGCTAATTTTCTCTCTTTGGAACTTAAAAACTTAGTTGTACTGGCGGTGCTGTGGAGTCTTTTTGCTTTATCGCAGATGATTCGTAGCGAGTCGGGGGTGATGACTACAGTTGTTGCAGGTGTTGTGTTTGCCAACTCCTCAGTGCCGGAAGAACGTTTACTGCGGCGTTTTAAAGGTCAGTTAACAATTCTCAGCGTCTCAGTACTATTCATATTGCTAGCAGCCGATTTATCTATTGCGAGTGTGTTTGCCTTAGGTTGGGGCAGTTTGTTTACTGTTTTAGTACTGATGTTTGTCGTTCGCCCGATTAATATCCTCTTTTGTACTTGGAACAGCGATCTTAACTGGCGACAAAAACTGTTCTTAAGTTGGGTTGCGCCTAGAGGCATTGTTGCGGCCTCTGTTGCCTCTCTATTTGCAATCCTGCTGACACAACGGGGTATTAATGGTGGCGATTCTATTAAAGCCTTGGTTTTTCTCACAATTATTATGACAGTTTTTTGCCAAGGACTAACTGCTGGCTTGATTGCTAAATGGCTACAGATTACCTCACTTGACGCGACTGGTGCAGTGATTGTTGGTTGTAATCCTCTAAGTCTGTTGATTGCTCAATTGTTTCAACAACGGGGAGAAGCCGTTGTTATGATTGATACTGACCCGCAAAGCCGCGCACTTGCGGAAGCACAAAATATTCGGGTGATTGCTAGCAGTGCGTTGGATAACGGTGTATTGGAAGAAGCGAAACTGGCATCAGTGGGAACTTTTCTAGCAATGACAAGTAATGGAGAAGTCAATTTTGTTTTAGCTCAACGAGCAGCTGAAGAATTTGATCCACCACGTGTCTTGGCAGTTTTCCCTCGCGATTCACAAACGACAACCTCGAAGAGTGAAAATAAAGTAGACCAAGCCTTCCTACCAGATTTACCAATTAAGACTTGGAATGAGTACTTAAGTGACGGACGAGTGAAGTTGGGGACAACCACGCTTGCTGAGGCGGAATTTGTACACCAGCAGGAGCATATGCAAGCTTTAGTTCGCGCTGGCGAACTAGTCCCACTACTTGTAGAACGAGAACAATATCTTCAAGTCATGTCGGCAACTCTAGAATGGCAAGTTGGCGATCGCATTATCTACCTATTGCACGATTCTAGACCAAGCCTTTTAAAACGTCTATCCGGCGCTAGCCAAGCAACTCCTTTATCTGTAGAAAAATTACCGGAGGTGGAAGAAATACCCTTAACAAAATTGTCTCACCTCTCTGCTAATGACTGAGAAACCCAAGTCGTTGGAACTGAGATATGTGGTGGTACATGATGTATGGTTATTAGGACTGTCATTGAGCAAGCGTTGTTCAATCTTACGAACCATAACCTATTCCCCATCTGGTTTCCCTGATTGTTACGTTTGAGCAGGTTGCTCTTGTAATTCAGCAACTTGGGTTTTCGCTCCTTCAAGGTGCATTTGTTTCTCTTGCCAAAGTACACCAATTAAATGTACTAAGGCCAGAATCAAGGCAGAGAGCGAGACAATGTAACTGTGTATGGTGTAGAGGTGTTGAATGGTTACGGTGCTAATACCTGCACCGCCAGTGAGAATATCTCGTAATTGGGAACCAATCAAAGGAATCGCTCCAACAGTTCCTAATTCGATGCTGAAACGCCAATATCCTTCCTGATCCCAGTCTAAAATCATCGCCGTCCAAGCTAGCCCAATTGCACTTAGGGTAAACAAAATTACACCGATCCAAGCAGTCAACCAACTTTTCTGAAATTGCCTGCTTAAAAACATCACGACTATTTGAATTAGGGCGATCGCAATCACGCTGTGACCGACAATTTCATGAGTCTTGCGGAATAACCAACCGTATGGTAATTGTGTATTAATTACCTTTAAAGAATTATAAGCTGCTCCTGCTGCTGGCTCATAGTAAAAAGATAGTAAAATTCCTGTTGTCGCTCCCATCACTGTCAGGGTAACAATTGCCGCCGCTAATATTGTCGTTATTCGCCGCAAAACTAGATCGTACTGAGTATTTAACATCAGTGACCTCTCCTTTTTAGATATTGGTTATGTACTTTTATTACAACTTTAGCTAAGATAGTGTGATGACGGCTTAGCTCATTAGACGTAGATTTGGTAAGGTTGAATAACAATTATATGTACCTACCCACTGCTAAATTCATGACTTTTTCCCTTTAGCCACACAATCATGAAGTAAGAATGGAAAGTAAAAAATCTGGCAGTGTCTCCTACATTCAAGACAGCGATCATCGCTGTATTTCCGCTTACAGTATGCTTAAAAAATTAAGTTTCAATAAAAGATTTATAACCAAATAATGGC
>JAQYWN010000867.1 GCA_029379265.1 Rhizonema sp. NSF051 | reverse complement strand
CCATATAAAAAAGTTGTAGTATTACATGTGATAATAGGGCTTTCAAGTGGTGGCGCAGAAAGAATGCTCTACAATTTATTATCTAAAACAAACCGATTACGATTTGAGTCAGTTGTTGTTTCTTTAATGGAGCGTGGTATTTATGGGGATCGCATTGAAGCTTTAAGTATTCCCGTGTATACCATTCATATGAAACAAGGAATGCCACCAACACCAGATGTAATTTGGCGATTGACTCATCTAGTAAGTAAAATTAAGCCTGATCTGATTCAGGGATGGATGTATCATGGCAATCTTGCCGCACAATTAGCTCATATTTTTACAAAAAAGCCATCTACTTTTTTCTGGGGAATCCATCATTCAATTTATTCACTAAATAACGAAAAGAAGATGACCGCAGCGATTATTAAACTGTGTGCGCTTCTATCCAAACTTCCAGGAAAGATTATTTTTGTTTCTCAAACTAGTAAATTACAGCACGAAGCTTTAGGTTACAGTATGAAAAATAGCTATATACTACCCAATGGCTTTGACACTGGGCTATTTACCCCGTCAGTTGAAGCTAGGTTAAGTGTACTTCATGAGTTAAATTTACCTGAAGACTCTTTGCTAATAGGATTGTTTTGTCGTTATCATCCAATGAAGGATCATGCTAATTTTATCCAAGCGGCAGCTTTATTGTTAAAAGATTATCCTAATGTACATTTTCTTTTGGCTGGAACTGAAGTTGACTTAGAAAATCATGTTTTGCATCAATCAATTCAGGATTTAGGACTTTTTAATCAAATCCACTTGTTAGGAGAGCGTAGCGACATGCCTCGCCTTACTGCTGCTCTACATATAGCTACCTCTTCGTCTGCTTATGGAGAAGCGTTTCCTATGGTTATAGGAGAGGCGATGTCTTGTGGCGTACCTTGTGTGGTGACAGATGTTGGTGATTCAGCCTGGATAGTAGGAAGTACAGGACGAGTCGTACCTTCACGATCGCCACAGGCTTTGGCTTCTGCTTGGAAAGATTTGATTGTTCTGGGTTCAGATGGCAGGCAAGCTTTAGGAGAAGCTGCACGAACTCGAATCATTGAATCTTTTTCTTTAGAGAACATTGTTGCTCAATACGAGAACTTGTATGAAACTGAACTGGCTAAAACAGTTAAATAAGAGTACAGATGAAAAAACTTTTAATGGTCGCGACAATTCCAATTACACTAAGTAGCTTTTTCACATATATTATACGTCACATGCAGTCTAAAGGATGGTGTGTTGATGGTATGGCTGCTGGAATTTCTAGCGACACTAAATGCTTGAAACTTTTCGATAAAGTCTGGGATGTAGAGTGGTCAAGAAACCCCTTAGCTCCAAAAAACTTCTTGCTTGCTCCGCAACAAGTCCGAACTGTATTTAACCAAAATGATTATGACTTAGTGAATGTAACCACGCCAGTAGCTGGTTTTGTCACTCGCTTGGCAGTGAATGATTTACGAAAGCAAGGTAAATTTAAGATGATTTATACTGCCCTTGGCTTTCACTTTTACAAAGGAGGAGCGCCACACAGAAACACTATCTTCTTAATATTAGAAAAGCTTGCTGGAGCTAAGACTGACTATCTAATAGTGATCAATCACGAGGACGAAGAAGCAGCAAAGCGACATCGCCTTGTTCCTAGTGAACAAGTGCGTTTAATACCAGGTGTAGGAATGAATCTCCAACGTTTTGACTACAACACTATTCCTCAAGCTGAGATATTACGGGTACGGGAAGAGTTGGGTCTTGCATCAGCTACTCCTCTGTTTTTGTCGATAGCTGAGTTTATAGAACGCAAGCGTCATCGGGACATTCTCAAGGCATTCGCTCGCTTAGGTCGCTCTGATGTTCATTTGGCATTAGCAGGAGATGGAGACCTATTCAACCAGATGCAGATGTTAGCTTCAGACCTAGGTATTCAAAATCAGGTGCATTTTATTGGCTACCGTCAGGATATTCCACTTTTACTCCGTGCTTCAGTAGCCACGCTACTGGCTTCTGAACAGGAAGGACTTCCTAGTTGTGTGATGGAGTCTTTGTCCATGGAGATTCCAGTGATTGGCACGAATATTCGTGGAACTCGAGATCTGTTGGAAGGAGGTTACGGTCTTCTTGTCAAATTAGGAGACGTTGAGGCACTAGCTGCGGCGATCGCCTGGGTATTGGATCATCCCGAAGAAGCTCGTTTGATGGGAAAGCGTGGACGCGAAAGCTTGACCCCCTACAATGTACCCGACATTCTTCATGAGTACGAAACTTTGTATACCAAGGCTATTTCAGCAAAATAAAAACTTCGCAGTGTTCACATACCAGAAGAGAAATACATGGCTAAAAGTATCGTCACCGGAGCAGCAGGTTTTATTGGCTCTCATTTGGTAGAAGCCTTATTGAAACGAGGAGAAGAAGTCATCGCCGTAGATGAATTTAATGATTACTACGACCCAAGATTAAAACGCAAGAATATTGCACACTTGCAAAATCATCCTGGTTTTCAATTAATTGCGGGAGATATTCAGTTTTTAGACTGGCAAACACTCCTATTAGATGTTGACTTCGTCTACCATCAAGCAGCGCAAGCAGGGGTACGGGCGAGTTGGGGTCAAGGTTTCCGTGCTTATACCGAACGGAATATTAACGCCACACAAGTGTTGCTGGAAGCGGCGAAAGATGCCAAACATCTGAAAAGGTTGGTGTTTGCCTCCAGCTCTAGCGTTTATGGTGATGCTGAAACTCTGCCCACCCATGAGGAGATATGTCCCAAGCCAGTTTCGCCTTACGGTATTACTAAGCTAGGAGCTGAGCAGTTGTGTGGACTGTATCACAAAAACTTTGGTGTGCCTTTTGTGGCCTTGCGCTATTTCACAGTTTATGGTCCCAGACAGCGCCCGGACATGGCATTTCATAAGTTTTTCAAAGCGGTTTTGTTTGATGAGGCGATTCCTATATACGGCGATGGCAAGCAAACGCGAGACTTTACATTTATTAGTGATGCTGTAGCAGCGAATTTAGCTGCTGCCACCGTACCAGAAGCTGTAGGCGAAATTTTCAATATTGGTGGCGGTAGCAGGGTGGCATTAGCAAAAGTTCTGGACACGATAGCAGAAATTATCGAGTATCCCATTAAGAGAAAGTATATTGAAAAAGCGATGGGAGACGCTCGACACACCGCAGCTAATGTATCGAAGGCGCGGAAATTACTCGATTATCAGCCACAAGTCTCTCTCCGGGAGGGTTTAACTCAGGAATGGTACTGGATTAAGTCGTTGTATACATAATCAAATTAGACAAAGCTGTGTGTGGAAAACTTTTGAAATCCAAGAATGAGAGGGATTTATGAGCACAGCACAAGAGTTCATACCTGCATTTGCTATGTTTCGTAAAATCATCTGATGACTGTTGTTTTTTGTTACTAAGAATTAACGGTAGATATATGTT
>JAQYWN010000866.1 GCA_029379265.1 Rhizonema sp. NSF051 | reverse complement strand
GGTTTGTTTATTGTATCGAGCATTTGAGAAAAATTTCTAGATTTATTCATTTTATTTTCTCTTTTTATTTACTGCTATCTCCTCGCTGAGCAATTTAGCTAGTTCTTCTTCAGAGAGTGTATCTAAATCCATGGGAATTTTTACAATCTGCTCATTAGATTCTGGAGATTTTAGTCCAAGGTTCTTAGAGCTTTCGATTTCACTGTTGAACCGTTGCTGTGAATTTACTTGAGAAGTTTGTTTCGATATACTGAGTTTGCTGGCTATATAATGAGCTAAAGCTTCAGTTGTGGGAAAATTCCAGACAATCGTAGCTTCGAGTTCTAGAGTTTGTCCTAGCCAGTCTTCTAAATCTTGAGATAATTCCACCGCTATGACTGAATCCATGCCATATTCAGCAAAAGATTGATTAGAGTTTACTACTTTAGCATCAACTTTTAATTTTTTGACCAGCCAATTTTCTATCCAGTTCTGAATCGTCTCGCCTGTATGAAGATAGAGATGTTGAAACTCATCAGAGTCAGTCTCTACAGGCTTAGACATTTCAATTGGGGTTGAAATTTCTACCTGGTTATGGGATTTTTGACCCGAACTAATTATAGAACGGTCTTGCCGTAGTAGTTCATCTAGCTCATGGTCTTCGCCGGCGAGAGTTTGTTCAATAGTTTGGCTGGACGAATCGCCCCAAGAGGCTACTACCTTTAAGCTTTTTTCTAGAAATGCACTTCGGCATGCAGAGCGTTGAATTTTACCACTGGAAGTTTTAGGAATGCTCCCGGTATCAAGCAGGACTATTGCATAAATCTGCAACTCATGTTCTAGCGAGACAGATTTACGAATAGATCTCATTACTATCTCTACATCTAACTTCCGCCGCCAAGTGCGCTCTACCTCTTGAATGATCGCTAATTGCTCTTTACCCTCGACTTCCACTGTAAAAGCCGCTCCACAATTAGGTCGCAGTGCTGGGTGGCTCTGTGCCACTGTACGTTCAATGTCTTGAGGATAATGATTTTGACCCCGGACAATAATCACGTCTTTGAGTCGCCCTGTGATGAACAACTCGCCATTTTTCAAGAATCCTAAATCCCCCGTTCTCATAAACGGTCCTTCTTTGGTACCTTTTAAATAAGCACCAAAAGTTTTCTTAGTTTCTTCTGTTCGCTGCCAATATCCTTGAGCGACGGTAGAGCCAGAAACCCAAATTTCTCCAACTTCTGCCGGGGCACATGGGGTTAATAATTCAGGATGAACAATAACTACTTTAGTATCAATTCCGGGCTTTCCGCATCCTACAAGAGTCTGTAGTTTCTCTTCACTTTTGCTTTCTATTACCTGATTGTGTGCTAGCGCCTCTAGCTGTACTGTACAGAAAATCGGTACGTTTTTGTTTTGCACTCCAGTTACTACTAAGGTTGCTTCTGCTAAACCGTAGCCGGGACAAAACGTTGCTAAGTCAAAACCACAAGATTGAAAAGCTTGGGTAAATTGTTTGATGGTGTCTGCTCTGACTGGTTCGGCACCATTTAAAGTCATGTGCCAGCTACTTAAATCGAGGGTAGCTCTTTCTTCGGGTGTAGTCTTGAGGACGCAAAGTTCGTAGGCAAAATTAGGAGCGCCACTATGAGTTGCTTTGTAACGCGAAATTGCCTGAAGCCATCGGATCGGTTTTTGAATAAAAGATACAGGAGCCATCATGTAACAGGGAAACCCTTGATAAAGAGGTTGGAGAACCCCATAAATCAATCCCATGTCATGGAAGACAGGCAGCCACGTTACCATGACGCTTTGTGAGTTGTACTCCCATATCTGTTGTGTATACTGAGAATTTTGCAGCAGGTTGCCATGACTTACCATTACACCCTTGGGCGTTCCCGTAGAACCAGAAGTGTACTGGAGAAAAGCTAGAGTATCCCGATCTACTTGCACTTGTTGCCAATTTGATGCCTCATCAATAGATATGCTATCGGTAGCCAGCAATAACATATCGGTAAACTCTGGCTTTTGGGCAAATTGGCTTTGGATCTGAGGGAGAGTAGAGTTGACAGTCAGTGCTATTGCTGTTTGAGCATCTGATGCGATCGCCCACAGTCTAGATAGACTTTGGTTGTGCTTGGGTGGATAAACTGGCACCGCTACAACTTTGGCATACAAACAGCCGAAGAAGGCAGCAATGAAGTCTAAACCTGGTGGATACAATAGCAGAGCGCATTCAAGAGAAGCTTTTAAAGACTGAAGACGGGTAGCGATCGCCCGTGCTTGTTGATCTAGTTCTCGATAAGTCAAACTGATTTCTTCAGTTTCTCCATCTCGCAGAAAAGTGTAAGCCCTTTGATCTGGCTGAATTTCTGCTCTGTAACGTAGCAGTTCTACTAAAGTTGAAATTTTATCTAGAGGATTTTGGAAATTGTCTAAACGAATAGTCATAAACCAAGATTGTATATTTTAGACATCCGTCTCACGACTCATATTTGGATTTTTTACTTAGATTATGCATACGCTCAAGATTTTGCTTTACTTGGATAGATATCCTACTGTTTATCAAAAGCGATTTAAATTATTCTTACACAATTTTAACTATTTTTAGGACATTACCCTCTTATGTAAAAAACCGGAATCTTTCATAAAAACTAATTTCATAATACATGGCTACATATCTCATCAATCAGATATCCCTTTTTTCTTTTAAATCCTAACATTCAAGCCGAAATTGCAGTCATTAAACAAAATATTATTCACTTCGGTTTACCAATCATCTCAGGTTTATCAACAAAATGCAATACACGTAGCATCATAATTTATCACTGAAGAGATTAATGCAAATTATATGACTCAGTATAAAAACTTGAATCTATAGCGTTTATCGTTTAAGTCACAGACAAAATGTCATCAGAGCCTCTTGCTGGCTAATCTCTGATGGCTATATTTTGTATGGAACTGAACTGAGATTTACTAGGTTTATTCTCTGTAAAGATGCACATATTTAGATACATACACAACATTATTTACACATTAGACTTCTGGAGAAATGAGGTTTTTCAAGGGTTTCAGATCAACCCAGCGTATAATTAATTGTTTTTACTTACTTACCCCCTGCCTGTAGGCATCCCCTGGATTTTGGGAAGACAGAAGGAGGGTCAGTTCAAGCGAAATTTCCTCGATAATTAATATAAGCATCGCAATCATTTTAGTTTCATTTAGAAAAAGCGATAGATCTTAAGACAAGATCAGTGGACAGTTAAGACACTTAAGCAAATCATAAAAATAGCAACCGTTTCGGGGGTGTACTCGTCAGAAAAACCCCCTGAACGGTTATTACTAAAAATATTGGAAACAGTTAATAAATAATAATTACCAAATGTAACGGTTTTGTAGCAAAAAATACTTGAAGTCGTGATGCCCTCACCTCAGATCTTGCACCTGGAAACTTCAATGTTAATTCCTTGACTAAGTGCTAGGTT
>JAQYWN010000088.1 GCA_029379265.1 Rhizonema sp. NSF051 | reverse complement strand
CATAAAGAGCAAGTCAAAGTAGTTGCTTTTTGTTACATCTACCTATATTATTTGTGTCACAAGGAATTTTCAAAATCATTGAAAAATACCTTACTCTCACCTCGAAAGCGAGTTAGAGTTTTACTATGTTTTCTTGGTGTCTCTGATTGAAAGGAATGCCACAGGTTGACCGATCATCTGTGGCAGTCTCTATAATTACTACTACTTTAAGGTGCTTGCAAATCTTAGTGCTGGGTAAATCTACCATCAACCTTCACCTATTTGCGCGAAGAAGTTTAGTGACTTGATTGTCGCAACTAGCAGCACAAACGCTTTATTGAGATGAAAGCTACCCATACTTTTGCTGTCACACAATTAAAATATCCTCAATTCTGGTTACTAGGAATAGGAGCAAGCTTAATAGCGATTCACCTAACTTTAGCTTGGAAATCGAATAATCCTAGCTTCTTAGGCATGAGCTTTCTATTTTGGGCAGCTATATCTTGCCTAATTTGGGAGAAGCGTTACACTCTCAATCTAGAAAGCGGAATTTTCTCTAGTTTTTTGGGTTTATCACTCATTACGCTGCTACTTGTTAAGAGCGCATCCCTGACAAGTTTCGGCGGTTTTCTGTATATCTCATCTGTGGCTTTTGCCTTTGGTTTTGCTTTGCTGGCTTCTGGCTTTCAAGGATTAAAGCAATATAAGGGGGAATTGCTTGTCTTGTTTTTTCTCAGCGCATCCAAAGCATTACCGCCATTTCTAATTAATATATCACCCTTCACCGCCAAATTTGCCGCTTTCATTCTTTGGTACACAGGCTCTGAAGTGATTTTGATTGAAGACAAAATTATTCTCCCGACTGGGAGCGTAGAAGTGTATCCTGGTTGTTCGGGAATAGAGCTTATTTTTCAACTGCTGGGATTAGGACTACTTTTTCTCTTAATGTTTTCCCAAAAACGGAAGCAAAGAATCCTCGTACCAACTGTAGCAGCGGCCATAGCATTTATCGTCAACGGTTTGCGGGTTGCACTGATGGCTATCTTAACAGCAAAAAACCAGCCAAAAGCATTTGAATACTGGCACACGGGTGACGGTTCTTTGATATTTTCACTGATTGCTGTTTTATGTTTTGGCTTATTTTGCTGGTTTTTACTTGAACAAGGTGAATCGAAAAATCAAGAGGCGAGGAAGTTATTAAGGTGATCGTCTGGAAAAAATTTCGTATTCCCCTTTTGGCTTTCACCTTTACTAGTATATTCTTGACCTTGGGAAATGTCATCTTGTTGTCTAAAAAAGACCAAAGTACAGTTACCTCTTTTAATTTTCCAGAAAAAATCTCGTTACCACAGTGGCAATCAAGTACAATTTACCCTCTACGTACGAAACCAACTAGCAATCATCCTGAACTGATATCCCAAAAAAATTATCAATACATTCAAAATAACCTGATTCTAGATGTTGAAATAAGCTATTTAACAGATGGGGATGCCGTTAAATTTATTCGAGATAATACTCTCACCTTATCGTCTCCTGTTATACATCAGCAACAAGGCATCGGCTACTACGGTTTTGGAGTTGACCAAAAGCGGCAAGCTTACCTGAGTGCTTGTATCAACTCACAAGGCAGTACTACCTTCACTGATGAACAGTTTAACAAAAATCGACATCTCCACGATACACGCCCTCAGCATCTGCTTTCTTGGTTTCTTGGTGAAGAGCAACTTCAAGATAGGCGCTGTCTTTGGACACATTTATCGATTCCTTTAAAAGACTCTTCCCCTGAAGCCGCCTATCAAGTCTTGGAGAAAGCTTGGTTTTCCTGGTATCAGTGGTGGCGTCCTCGCTTTCCAAAACCTTGAATTATCACACTTATGCACACTCAACAGAGTAAGCAGTTATCAGTACATCTACTTTTTTGAATGGCTTAAATCTACTGTAAGATGACACATTTCACTTCAAATCTGAATGCTTATTTCAAAAATTAGCTTTTAGGGTAGGCTCTTCTTTCTCATTTGTCCATTTTTTCTATTCTATTTGTTTGTACAATGACTAAATCAAGTAACGATAAATTAATCCCCGTAGTTCAGCAACTCCAAGAATTTGCCTTCAGCCAGCAAGGATCGATAACTCTTTTACGTATCCTTGGTTACGCTTTGTTAGTATTAGCATTGTTCGATATTATAGAAATGTTTATTCCGCCCAACTTTATGAATCCGGTTTGGGAATTTCAAACTTTGGGGGCGTTAGTTGAAAGAGTTCCAGTACCATTAATTGGGTTAGTACTAGTATTCTTTGGGGAACTGTATTCCCGCACAAAATGGGAGTTTCCAATATTGAAGGTGATATCTTGGTTGACTTTGTTCTTTGCCGTACTCTTTATTTTGCTAATTCCTTTGGGAATCGTTAATACTGTAAGACTGAACAGCCAAAGTAGCACGCAAATTAGTACTATATCGACTCAACAAATTTCTCAGGCTGAACAGGTTGAAAAGCAATTGAACCAGGCTACACCGGAACAGATAAATAATTTGCTCAAACGCCAAGGTCGCTCATTAGATGGCAAAAATCCTCAAGAATTGAAAAGTGAACTATTGTCAGAAGTCTCTCTAGCTAAGACGAAAATTAAGAGTCAAGCAGAAGCGACTCAATCCTTACAAGGTCTCAACTTAATCAAAACTTCTGTGAAGTGGAATCTTGGTGCTTTGGTTTCTGGGGCTTTATTTTTTATCATCTGGAAGCAAACTAACTGGGCAAGACAAAGCTAAGCTACTGCACTTCTAAATTGCAAATACTCATAATTTATTGCTAAGCTGCTAATAGTAGTCTGGCAATATTTAAAATTTTTACTTTTGATTATTCCCAGAGAAGAAAAATGACAATTTAGAGTGGGAAAAGTACTCCTTTAAGGGAGAGTGAAGATAAGGGAGAGTGCGATATGCACGGTGGAAAAAGAAAGTATTTCTTCGTCTCCCTTATCCAGTAATCTCCTTTAAACTGTCGCTAGTTCTGGCGCAGGCCGCTTGCTGTTGCGAATGTCAGCGATCGCCTCACTATAATCCTTAGCTTTGAACACAGCAGAACCTGCAACAATCGCATTTGCACCTGCTTCCAAAACCTGCCAAGTGTTGTTGGCTTTGAGTCCTCCATCCACTTCAATCCAAGGATCCAAACCTCGTTCGTCGCACATCTGACGCAGCTTGCGAATTTTAGGTACCATGCCAGGAATAAAACTTTGACCGCCAAAACCGGGGTTGACACTCATAATCAAGATCAAATCGCAAAGCTCTAAGCAATACTCGATCAGATCTAAAGGTGTTCCTGGATTGAGTACGACGCCAGCTGTTTTGCCAAGTTCCTTGATTTGACCGAGAGTGCGATGCAGGTGAGGTGAAGCGTTATGCTCGCAATGAACGGTGATATGATCTGCACCTGCCTTAGCAAAATCCTCTACGTACTTCTCTGGTTCTACTATCATTAAGTGGACATCCAAAGGCTTTTTCGTCACCGGACGAATTGCCTCCACAATCAGAGGACCAATGGTGATATTGGGTACAAAGCGACCATCCATTACATCGACGTGAATCCAATCTGCTCCAGCCTCGTCTATAGCGCGAATTTCGTCTCCCAGACGACTAAAATCTGCTGAGAGGATAGATGGAGCAATGACTATGGGTTTTTTAGATAACGTTTGGGTCATGGTGAGGGGGTTATAAAGCATCCTTGTATGTCAGTATTTTAACAAAATCTTGAGCCAGCCCTCATCTCTTTTTCAAAGAGTGAGGAGTGGGGGGAGTTGTTAGTAGTTAGCGGATAGTGGTAATTTTCGATAACCAACAACTAACCCTTTAGGTGACGGTACAAGCTTTATTGAAAGCAGCGAAATCCGAGTAAGAAGATCGCTCTTCGCTCATGTTCCGTTTCCCGAAAACCCCGCTCTTAGGGAGATCCATAAAAATAAATCGCGACTCCGTCAAACTAGAACGAGAGTCGTAGTTGCGAAGCTCTGGGGACGCGAAATCTGCCGTCCGTGAGTACTCTCAAGGCGCGAGTTTCGCGGTTGCAGACGCCCCCAAGACTTCGCGCTTGGGTTCACACACAGGGCTCTTGATTTACGGCTGCTAGGTGCCTTATAACAACCAACAACTAACAACTGACGTGAAAAAACTAACTTGGGTAATTTTGGGATTAGGTGCTTGTTTTGTGAGTACGCCAGTACTTTCCGCTTTAGAAACTGCTTTTGGAAGTAATGGCATTGATGCTCTTAAGCTACATCTATCTCCATATAATTTAACAGGACGTAAAATTGCCATTGGTCAGGTAGAAATTGGTCGTCCGGGTATGTTCGGGTTGGACAAAGCGGTATCTAAAAATCGCGCAGTCTCCTTAGCAGGAGTTTTTTTACGTAATGGACCGGCCAAGTCGAATAGCGGTGTTGATGCCCACGCCTATAATGTTGCTGGGGTGATAGTTAGCAAAGATAAAGCCTTCCCAGGAGTTGCTCCAGAAGCACGGCTGTATTCATCTGGTGTCGGCTCTGGCAAAAATATGGGTCAGCCAGAAGAATGCTTATCTTCACAGTATGTAGCGTCGCAAAACGGTACAGATGTGCGTGCAATTAACTTCAGCTTTGGCGAACCGTTAAACCGTGATCCTCGACCAGAGGCTGTTTTGGACGGAAATGCATTACTGACCCAATGCATTGACTGGTCTGCGAGGATTCATAATGTGCTGTACGTCATAGCCGGAAATCAAGGTAAAGGTGGTATTTCTATACCCACAGATAATTACAACGGAATAAATGTAGCTTTTTCATCCCGCCGAGGAGGGATTTTTGACAAAGTAGACGTTGCCAATTTAGCTGCTGCTGATGAGGGCTTAACCCACCGATTAGCTGGAAGGGAGATAGATCTTGGTCCGCGTCGTTCGATATCTTTAGTTGCTCCTGGCAGTAATATTCCATTGCTCAATCCCGATGGCAAGGTCAACAAGGTCACAGGTACGAGTTTCGCGGCTCCTCAAGTTGTGGCGACTGTAGCGCTATTGCAGGAATTTGGCGACAGACAGTTGAGGATGGGAGGCAAAATGCTTGCCCCACAACTATCTCATTGGAGCATTGACTCTCGCCGACATCAAGTGATGAAAGCAGTACTACTGAATTCAGCAGATAAGATTCAAGATAATGGTGATGGTAGTAGGTTGGGAATGACTCGGACGCTGATTGATAAACAAAACCGTGACTGGCTAGCTTCTGATGCATATAAAAATCCAAAAATTCCTTTAGATGCCCAAATGGGAGCAGGTCATTTGAATGCGTTTCGAGCTTACCAACAATTTAGTGCTGGTGAATGGAATTCATCACAATCTTTACCAGCTATAGGCTGGGATTATCATACAGTATACGCTGGTGCAGCTGTGGATTATCTATTAGCAAAACCTTTACAGCAGGGGAGTTTTGTCGCCATTACTCTAGCTTGGGACCGATTGGTGGAGCTAAACGATAAAAATAAGAATGGTCAGTTTGATGTAGGAGAAGATTTTCGCGATCGCGGCTTGAATAAGCTGGCTCTATACTTAGTGAAATCTGATGCTCAAAATACTGACACTGGTGTTGTTTGCTCCTCAAACAGCGAAGTTGATAGTGTACAACATATTTTCTGTCCTGTTCCTGCTACCAGTAATTATAAAATCCGCGTCCAGTTTCGTCACAAAGTCAACCAACCTACTCAGCCTTATGCCTTAGCTTGGTGGACTGTATCTACGAAGTAGGTAGTGGGAGTGGATGAAGCGCTTTCTTGAGAGAAGAATAATAACTCCTGTCTCCCTATTCCCCAATCCCCACTCAGATGCTGTTGCTAAAACTGTAACCGCCTATAGCTTTCCCTTGATGAAATGCCATAGTCAGAGGTAAAGACTTTGGGGATAATAGTGGTAAAATGAAGCAAAAATTTAGTAATGCTGGGGAAAACTTCCTGCAAAGACGTTATGGCGTTCGTTTGGGGAGACGGTACGTTTTAGCTGCAGCAGGAGTCGTCCTGGTAGGTATGATCGGCTGTTCTCAAATCAGTACTACTACGAGTGCATTTGCCGAATCTCTTCCTCAATCAGAATCTCCAATATCGAAAAGAAAATTAACTCCTAATAGTAAGTTAGTTGCTGCTAACACTAAATTTGGCTTCAAACTCTTTTCAGAAGTTTTAAAAGAAGACAGTAGCAAAAATATTTTTGTCTCTCCTTCAAGTATAGGACTTGCGCTTGCCATGACTTATAACGGTGCAAGTGGCTCTACTAAAGAAGCAATGATGAAAGCGCTGGAGTTACAGGAGTTGAGTTTGGAACAAATCAATTCTTCTAACGCGGCGTTGATGGCAATTGTAGAAAACCCCGATCCCAAAGTACAACTACTCATTGCTAACTCCCTTTGGGCAAACAAAGATGCTAGCTTTCAGCCTGAGTTTCTTCAAAAAAATAGAGATTTTTATACAGCGAAAATCGCTAATTTAAACTTTAGAGAGACTAGTGCACCTGTTATTATCAATAGCTGGGTTAATGAAAATACACATGGAAAAATAAATAAAATAGTCGAAACTCTCGACCCGAAACAGATGCTATTTCTGATTAATGCCGTCTACTTCAAAGGTAGTTGGACAAATGAGTTTGACAAAAAGCAGACGGCTAATTATCCATTTAACCTGACATCAGGTGAACAAAAGCAACATCCGATGATGTCGCAAAAGGGGAAATATAGGTATTATGAAAACAAAGAATTTCAAGCAGTAAGTTTGCCTTATGGGAAAGATGGTAAAGTCAGCTTTTATATTTTTTTACCCAGAAAAACTTCTAGCCTCACAACTTTTTATAAAAACTTGAATGCAGAGAACTGGGAAAAATGGATGACTCAGTTCAGTAAAAGCGAAGGTTCAATTCGCTTACCCCGCTTCAAAATGAATTATGATTTAACATTGAATAAAGCGCTGACAGCTTTAGGTATGGGCGAGGCTTTTAGCTCCGAAGCGAATTTTTCGGAGATGGGTAAAAATCTTGCGATTAGTGAAGTCAAGCATAAAACTTTTGTTGAGGTGAATGAAGAAGGCACAGAAGCCGCTGCTGCAACTTCTGTAGGAATAACGACATTATCAGCTCCGCTACAAGGACCATTTCAAATGATGGTTAATCGACCGTTCTTTTGTGCTGTGCGGGAAAACTCTACAGGAAGCGTTTTGTTTATGGGTTCAATTGTTGAACCCATATCTTAGGATTAGGGAGTAGGGAAGAAAAATTTTCAATCTTTATTATCAACTGTGTTTATAAGTGGGCGCAGAGCCATCATCTATAAACTTTTAGCAGTCAGCTAAAAAGGATTTACGCTTTTAAACGCTCTTAGGTGATGCTTCTGATACATTGGGTGCATTTACTTCACCAGAACGATCACTTTGCTGCGAAGTCGGACCGTCTAATTTACGGAAAGCCGCACTTGACTCCTCTGCATAAATTTCTCCTTTTTTAAATGAGAAGTTTTCGTCTCGAGTGGTGGCTGATGCCGGACGAACTGCACTTAAAGCCGTTTTAATGACAAGAGCGGAAGGTATTGCCAAAATCACACCTAAAAGTCCGCCAATTCTTGCGCCTGTTAAAACTGAAATTAAGAACCAAACTGGGTTTAATCCAGTAAAACTACCTAAAATTCGCGGAGCAATTAAGTTTTCCAGAATTTGCTGGACAATCACTGCGGCAATCAATACTCTTACCCCCATTGAGAAATCTTGCAACGCCACAAGCAAAGTCGTTAAAGCGATACCTGCAGAACCTCCATAGGGAACTAAAGCCATAATGCCAATCGTTAACCCAAATAACAGACCAAATGGCACTTTTAGCCACAAAAACGTGGGAATTAGGGCTGATGCCATACAAGTCGAGATAATCAGTTGGGTGATGAAGAAGTTTTGAAAGCTTAAACGTACACTTTGAGAAAAAGGCTCGCGAAATTTGGCGGGGAACCAATCCACCAAACTTTGCCAGAGTTCATCTCCATGCTGTAAGAGGTAGAAAGTTAAAACCATCGTCAAGAGAAAGTCCAGTAGGCTGGTAAATGTAACTACAGCCAAATTCAGAACTTGTCCGGCGATCGCTTGCAATTGTCCTTTAACGCGGTCGTTGATTTGCACTAATAAAGCATCAAGGGTAATAGGAATACCGAGACTTTCTGCTTTCTCGTTCAATATCATTAGCTGAGAGCGTCCGGAGTCTATCAACTCTGGCAAGCGTGCCACCAGTTGCTGAGCCTGGGTGAGAGCTAAGGGGACGAGAGTAACACCCAATGCCAATAAAATAGATAAAGCGAGTAAAAAGACTAAAATAGCCACTTGCTCTCGCTTAGCACCCTGACGCTCCATCCAACTTACAGGATAATTAAGCAGAAACGCTAGCACTGACGCTGCGATTAAAATGACAATAAGCGAGTGAAAGTAATTAAAAATTGCTGAGATCGCCCAACCATTTAACACTAGCATCGGAGCAAAAAGAGCGATCGTGCCTATCCGCGCTATGAGCGATAGTGTCTGCCACCAGTCGAAAATCTTGCGTGTCTGCATCTGCCGATTGCGGGATACAACTAAATAACGTTCATTAATAGATCTATTATCTCTAACTACACCACTGTCTTTCATCCCTCTAGTTATAGGATTGTACTCACTAAAAAATGAAAAATTTTGATTTTAGCAATTTACAGCACGGTCAAGAAGAAGTGGGTACGCCAGAGGACACGGTAATTTTGTCCGTCTCTACGTTTCCCGAGCAGGGCGTCTCCCCAGCAGAGAGTCTCCCGAGCAAAGAGTCTTCTTCCACACTGTTACTTTTGTACTTAATTCCAGTCATCGGCTTTTTCCCCTCTTTATGGACTCTTTATCGTCGTCAGGGAAGTAGGGAACAACTTACACTCAGTCGTCTGTCAATTACTTTAACTGTTACCTGGCTTTTAGGGTACATATTTTTAGCAACTGGGACGGTAACAACATCATCTTTTCCACTGCGTCTACTAATACTCAATAGCTTTCTCACCTCTAGTTACTTCTTGGTCAGTATTTGGTTGATTGTTAGTACAGCAAGGGGTAAGACGAGGCGCTTACCAGGGTTGAGTCGTTTTGCCGAAAGAATGCTAAGCAAGTACTTATCTTAATCCTTAACTGGAAGACTTACATCTCAAAAACCTAACTAAAATCTACCACACAGATCTGGTCAAATACCGTCTCATGTTGTCATACTTCAATAAGATACCTCCATCCCTTGAAGAGAAAGTAGGAAAAATATTGTGACAATTATTTTAGTTAACTCCCTGTATTGGCAAAATTCCCACTGAATAATTTAAGAGTTAGCTATTATGTTGATTCATCTGTTTGGTTAAAAAGCAGACAAACGCGAATTTTATTAGTAAGTGTGAGGAAGTGCGTGACCACTCAAAGAACTTCGGCGCAAGACGACCATTCAACAACCCGCTTGGACGCGATTAATAACTCCAACGATCCTAAATCTGGTCGTTGGTTGTGGTTTTGGGCGGGGATGAGTGGCATAGCGATGGTGTCGGCAACTGCTGGGGCGCTACTGGCAGTTTCTCTAAGCAGTACGCCATTAATGCAAGCACAGCTCAGTCCAGATGAGGCGGCAGTATTTGATAGCGATCGCATTGCAGGCAGTGGGCTGCAATTTTCAGACTTGACTCGTCCTGTGAATGTTTTACTTCTGGGAATGAGTGTACTCCCACCAGACGTTAAGAACCCTCCGCCTGAAACTAAAAAACTCAGATATCAGCCTCAGTTAAACTCTTTTGATGGTCTTTCGGATGTCATGCTCATGCTGAGATTTGATCCTGAGAAAAAAAAGCTGGTCATGCTTTCTGTTCCAAGAGATACGCGCATAGAGGTAGAAGGGCATGGGGTAAAAAAAATTAATGCCGCCAATGTTGATGGTGGACCGGCATTGACAGCCAAAACAGTCAGTAATCTCTTGGGTGGAGTGGGAGTTGATCGCTATATCCGAATTAACGTTCTTGGAGTTGCTAAGCTAATTGATGCCTTGGGTGGGGTTACAGTCTATGTACCTAAAAATCTGAAATATCGGGATGATTCCCAGCATTTATATATTAATTTAAAGGCAGGAAAACAGCATCTCAATGGTGATCAAACACTGCAACTGTTACGCTTTCGACATGATGAACTAGGGGATATCGGTCGAATTCAGCGCCAGCAAATGGTCATTAATGCGTTGAAGGAGCAGGCTCTCAACCCAGCTACAGTAGCTCAATTACCCAAAGTTCTTGACGTCGTGAAAGAACACATTGATACAAACCTGACAGTAGAGGAGTTATTGGCGCTGGTTGGTTTTGGGGTAAGAACAAATCGGTCCAGCATGCATATGTTAATGGTTCCCGGTCGATTTAGCGAGAAAAGCGAGTTTAATAGTAGCTACTGGCTGCCAGATAAGCAACACATCAGCACGATGATGGGTGAGTACTTTAACTTAGAGGCAGCTTCGCCTTCGCTAACGTCGGAGTCAGCACCCTTACGGATCGCAATTCAAGACAGTACGGGTAGTAATCACACTGATCTCCAACCTTTGATTAGAGTCTTGGAAAAAGCTGGTTATCACAATGTCTATGTAGCTAGAAGATGGGGCGAACCTTTAGAAGTGACTCACGTTGTCGCCCAACAAGGAGACGACAACAGCGCCGAATCAATTCGCAACTCTTTGGGATTTGGGGAAGTTCGCGTAGAAAGCACTGGTAATCTTGGCTCTGATATTAGCATACAAGTTGGTAAGGATTGGTTGCAGCAAAGAAGTATCTTAGAGCAAACTACCAAACTTCCACCCCCCAGGAGGAGTTCGCTGTGATCAATTAGCAATTAGGTGGCGCACCAGATGTATAGATGCTCCTCTGTGTTGCGTCTAGACTTGAGGCAAGGGAGTTATTATTCTCCCCTCTGCTCATTGAAAGTTCAACGAAGCTGCCGCTACATTTTTCAAGAGCCAAAAACGGACAACCGTCTTCGCACTCGCTCGTGCGCTCTTGTAAGCTTCCCCCGGCTTCCGTGCGCATCATTTTGAGGCGGTTGATCTGTCTTGTCCCTATCGACTGTCGCACTCGTCTGCCGGACAGAATCCTCTGTCCGGCGAGCTTTGCGTCAATAACCGCGCACTCGTCTGCGGGACAGAGTACTCACGGACGCGAGCTTTGCCTCAAAATGCTCCAAGATCTTCATTTTAAGTGAGGATTTTGTATCTCTGTTGTCCGTTGAGTGCACCTGTGTTTCTCCCAACCCCATTTTTTATCGTTTACGTCTGGAGTTAGTCGTTTGAGCGTGACAATTTTGTATCTCTGTTGTCCGTTGAGTGCACCTGTGTTCATCCCAACCCCTCTGCCCCTCTCTCCATTGACGTTAGTTCCCAAATCCAATCTTGTAAAATCGGGTTAACTACCTCAGGAACTTCATCTTGAGGACAATGCCCAACACCTTCTAAGGGAATGAACTTTCTCACTTGAGGGAAGTTCGCTAACTCTCTACCTAATTCCACTGGTTCCCAAGGGTCAGCCGTTCCCCATAAAATAATCGCAGTACAAGGTAGTTGAGGTAAAAGATCTTCAGGTAAAGGTCCTGTAGAATAAGCGGTAAAAGCAAGAAACACTGCTGCAGCTTCTGGATCGCTTGCTGGTTTCATGAGAATATCTACTAACTCGTCTGTTACTGCTTCAGGATCTGCATAGGCTTGTAGGAGAATTTTACGCACGGTTTTTGGTTTAGCGATTTGACTGAAAAAAAACTTGCCAACTGCTTGGACAGATAGTAGACGTTGAATGAGGGGTGTCCCGAAACGACGATACCAAGGTAGAGCAATGCGTTTGCGATCATGCAACAACCGTAGAGAACAGTTGAGTAAAGCAACTCCTAAGACAATATCTGGGTTGCTCACGGCAGCTTGCATGACTACAATACAGCCGACGGAATTACCAACTAAAAAAGCCGGAGCGCCTATAACTTCACGGCAAAAGTCTGCTAATTGCTGTCCCCAGGTTTCAAACGTATAAGTCATATTTTCGCTTGGTTGAGGTTTGGCTGAAGCGCCAAACCCAATCAAGTCAATGGCATAGACACGAGCTTCACCTGCCAATACAGGGATATTTTTCCTCCAATGTCCTAAAGAAGCCCCGAATCCATGTACTAAAACCACAGCCGGTCCTGTATTACCTTGATTTTGATAGCGGATAGGGAAACCTTGCCAAATCCAAGTGTCTACTGAGGTAATTGCTTGAGTCGAACTAGAAACGCTCATGGGATACGTCTTAAAACAAGAAGTAGTTATTTGCACCCGCTTGCAGCAGGCAGAGGAAATGGGGAGATTGTGAGAGGGGGTGGGGAGAGGGAAAAAATTATTTTTCTGTTGCCTTATCCCCCTCTTCTCTATCTACTCCCCTTGAGTCTTAGGTGTTGACTATCAATTAATCTCAAAATTTACTTATATACACTCATTTCTGAGTTTTGATGTTGCTAGCAACGAAACAACGCATAACGCATATAGTTATATTACCCATTCCTTACGCGGTAACGACTATTTATTGTTTGGGCTATGAAAATACTTTAAATTTTGTCTTAGAGACACATTCCCAAGTGGATTGTAGAGACTTGGACCATGAATATGTAAAAATTCTGATCTGAGGAGTGTAATGTGACGAAATTAGCACGGATGGTAGATTCAGTAGTTTTACAATTTACTGCTGCTCAATTGCTTTATAAAATTATTGGATAACAAGCATTGGCTAAGGGGTGGTTTGAGGCTTGAAAGTGACGCTAAATTTGACTAGCTTTTTTGGTTCCTAGTTCCTTCAATGAGCGCGAAGATGACTATACTAGAAATAATTGATACTCCAGTTGGGAGCTACGCGCCGGACTTTGAATTGCCGGGAGTTGACAATCAAGTACATCATCTCAGCCGTTATCTCGACAAGTTCTATGCAGTCGGCGTTATCACAATGTGCAACCACTGCCCCTATGTAGGGTTGTATGTGAACAGGCTAAAGAAAATTCAAGCAGAATTTGGTTTTAGAGGTTTCACAGTGATTGGAGTGAATGGGAGTGATGCTAAGATTGACCCTCAAGAAAGCTTTGGAAACATGAAAGCTTTTGCAAAGGCACACGATTTGAACTTCCCCTACTTGTGGGATTCTACCCAAGATGTTACTCGCAGCTTCGGTGCTAGCAAAACACCAATGGCTTTTTTAATAGATGGAGATGGTGTAGTACGTTACAAAGGACAAATAGATGATAACCCTCAAAATTCTGAAGCTGTCAGAGAGCATTATCTCAGAAAGGCGATATCATTACTGTTTACTGGACAAAGTATTTATCCTAAACAAACTGAACCCGTAGGTACTGCTTTAATTTGGCGTAACTAGAGACAGATAGTCACTGTACTGCTATCTTAAATTGGAGGCAATTGCAAATTTTGGATAAATCGTAACTTCATGGGAACACATTACCGACGGGTTTTACTTAAATTGAGCGGTGAAGCTCTGATGGGCAATATGGGCTATGGAATCGATCCGGAAGTGGTAAAAGAAATAGCCGCAGAAGTAGCAGAAGTGGTAGCATCTGGTGTTCAAACCGCCATCGTCGTTGGAGGCGGAAATATTTTTCGTGGCGTAAAAGCAGCTTCGGCAGGGATGGACAGGGCAACCGCTGACTACATTGGAATGATTGCCACGGTAATGAATGCCATGACGCTACAAGATTCGCTGGAACGAATCGGAGTTCAGACGCGGGTACAAACCGCGATCTCTATGCAAGAAGTCGCAGAACCGTATATTCGTCGTCGTGCTATCCGTCACTTAGAAAAAGGGCGGGTGGTGATTTTTGGTGCGGGTTCGGGAAATCCCTTTTTTACCACCGACACCACTGCAGCATTAAGAGCAGCAGAAATTGATGCCGAAGTGATTTTTAAAGCCACAAAGGTAGACGGAGTATACGATGCAGACCCTCATATATATCCAGACGCGAAACGATATAACACCCTTACATACAGTCATGTTTTGGCAAAAGATTTGCGGATAATGGATAGTACGGCGATCGCCTTATGTAAAGAAAATAATATCCCAATTCTCATATTTGACTTAACCGTGCGGGGTAACATCCGTCGAGCAGTCATGAGAGAATCCATAGGCACGCTTGTGGGAGGTTCTTGTGAAATTAGCTGAAGCTGAGAGTACGATGCAAAAGACTGTTGAATCAACTCAACGGGCTTTTAACACGATTCGCACTGGTCGCGCCAATGCGAGTCTATTAGATAAGGTCATGGTTGACTACTACGGTTCACCCACACCCTTAAAATCACTAGCAAACATTAGCACGCCAGATGCTACAACAATATTGATTCAGCCCTACGATAAGAGCAGCTTGAATTTGATAGAAAAGTCAATTTCTCTATCAGATGTGGGTTTAACCCCCAGCAATGACGGTTCTGTCACTCGGCTCAATATTCCGCCCTTAACGAGCGATCGCCGAAAAGAATTAGTCAAACTTGCTGCCAAGTATGCTGAGGAAGGACGCGTTGCTATACGCAATATTCGTCGCGACGCTTTAGACACAATCCGCAAACTAGAAAAAAATACCGAAATCTCTGAAGATGAGTCACGAGATCAACAAGATCAACTGCAAAAGCTCACAAACAAGTTTACGGTCAAAATTGACGAATTGCTAACTGAAAAAGAAAAGGACATCACAACTGTCTAAACTGTAGAGACGCGCCCTTGCGTGTCTCTAGTTATACTTTAAATTAAACCGTAAGAAGTTAGAAAAACTCCTTTAGTAGTCCGGAGTCTTGAGTAAAACCCTAACAATACCTCTATTACTACTCAGTTACGCTAGAAATATAGCGTTTCTCGTTTTAATCACAGACATAATGCCCCTTACCTCGCCCTAATGGGCACCTGGAGAGAGCGAGAGTGTATGAGATACAACTGAGAAGAAAAATAAATAATTCATTTCAAATCACTCAACATATCCGTTGCTTGGTCTTGACGCAAAGCGAATTCCGAAAAGGAGGTACTAGCTACTTTTTTTGCTCAGCAGCAATTTGATAGCTAATTAATTAATAATTTGTATAAATT
>JAQYWN010000865.1 GCA_029379265.1 Rhizonema sp. NSF051 | reverse complement strand
TGGTGGCCAGAAACAAGCAACAATTTAACTGTGTGCATTTAACCGGATTTGATATGATATCTATATAATGGTTATGATCAGCTGACTCAACTTCCAACCCTGAATACTCCTCATCAATCACGCGTTGAGCTTGCATCGGATTCCCACTCGCACGCTGTTGAAGTCGAGCTAAATCTGAGTTTTTTAAATTTAGTCCTCGCTCGAGTGCTGCCTGCTTTATCAGAGCACGAATTGCATACTCTGGTAATGGAGTCAGAATCAAAGGCAGCATATTGGAAAACACATCAGTGCCGGGCGGATTAGTTGCCAACAATAATATTGGCACCCTAAGTTTTTTCAATTGCTTTAACCAGTGTCTAAAACGACTATCACAATTTTGACAGTCGTCAACTATCAAGAAAGCAACATTCTCTTTCAAGGAGTTTTCAATTTTTTGTTTGAGTTGATCTATTGTCAGTGATTTGCCTGTCTTACTTTGAGTTTCTACTCCTAGTTCCTCAGCAATACTAACCAACATCTGTTTTGTCGTTGCAGGTTCCACAAATGCCACCCTGAAACCATCCTCCCTGAGCTTTTCAACTACAGCCCATGCCAGTACAGATTTTCCACTCCCTTGCTCCCCAGTGACAAGAATTGAACCATTGGCCAAAAGTGAAGCACAAATCCGTATAAGTTCATCTTGACGATAAAGCCGGAAAGTGCTATCTGCATCCGTCTCTATGACTGGTGAGGAATTATTCGCTTTCGGTATTGAATCACTCTGACTCTTAGCTAAAGTTTCTTTCTTATTCTTTTCGGGTAGTAGTGCGAGTACTCCGACACAAATCGTAATTATTAAAGAAACTCCTGAAATTCCATTCGCTGCGATCGTTGCACACGCCAACATCGTTATCAAGAACGAATTTACTTTATCAGTCCTTCGCTGCGGACTGAGTTGATCAACGATTCGGCGTATGCGAAAGGGTCGATTATAGGAAACGAGGCAGATTCTCTAATTTTCTGTTGAAGTTCCTCTGGTAATAGTTCGGGATTCTCTATAAATTGCCTTGCCAGTAAATTTTCCGCGTACAGTGTACCAGCTGCCTTATTCTGTGCAGATTGTACAATACTCGGCGTATTGTTTATTTGATGAGATTGCGAACTTGTCCGAGTTGCTGAGTAATTTGGTGGAGCTAATTCCTGAGTCTGGGCGACTGCCAAAGTGTTTGCTTCTTCCGCTTCTTCCTCAACTATTGCAGATGGCGCTGGCACCGGATAGCCATCCATTCGTCCGTTAGCTTTTATGTGTTCATGCAAAGAGTCCATATAAACTACTTGGTTAGCATCGATATACGCCTTGCCAGACACCTTCCAAGTCTTAATCTTGAGATAACGCATCCGGTCGTACAGTTGCGCCTTACTCACGCCATATTTTTGCGTCAATTGTAATATAGCAACTTTTTCCAAATTTTCTTTGTTTTCAGTATTGTTTGGTGCCTCTTCTACTTGCTCTTGCTCTATGTCTGGTTTACTATCTTCCACTTTGATACTCCCTGTCTACGATACTGTACATTATTTTATACCAGGCAATGCGGTGGGCGGTCATAGTGAAAATTCGGATATGAAAGTGAAGATTTTGTAAGTTGAAAAAAGTCCGCTTTAAAAAAAGGCAATCTGGGATGGCGTAAGCGCTACATTTTTCACTCTTACTTAAACGGACAACTTTCTTCGTGTATCATGAGGGTATCAAAAATCAAGCTGACGTTACTCACATTTTTCTGTAATCGGATCTTGTCCATTTGTAGGTTTGTCTAGATAGTGTTTCCCCGCCGCCTATTAACCGTAAAAGCTATGCACATTATTAGTATTGCCGACGACACGAAAAAACCTACGCGTCTGTGCTATCCGTGGGTTGAAAATGAGCTAGGTAATAAATGAAATAATTGAGCAATGGTTGAGAGCTAGCGATGCATCAGCATTACTATATTGTGTCAGGGTAATTTATGACAAGAGGCACAGTAACGCGCTTATTGACAGGGTAATTTGTCTTCCTCTTAAAATCAGCTACAACAATTCTTAACTCTTATCAAAATAAGCAAATTAATATATATGAGTTTGTCTGGTCAAAAACGTAAAGAATTACAGTCAGCTTTAATAGCCGCTTTTCCTAATTTAGGATCTTTAGAACAGATGTTATCATATGAATTAAATAAAAACCTGAGAGCAATTGCAGGTGAAGGGAGTTTAGAAAATATTGTCTTTACATTAATAAATACAGCAGATTCCCAGGGATGGATTGACGATTTAGTTCAGGGTGCGTGTAAGTCAAACCCTGGAAACCAATTCTTAAAAACTACTGCTCAAGGATTATTGTCAAATCAACAGGAAACATATCCTGTCGCACTTTCTAAAACTTCTGTAGAGTCAAGAACTCAGCTGCATAAAATCTTGATTTTGGCAGCAATTCCCCAAGGATTGCGTTTGGATAAAGAGATTCGAGAAATTGAGTCAGCGATACGACGAGCCACTAATCGCGATTTATTTGAAGTAAGAGTGAAAATTGCTGTACGTCCTCAAGATATTCGCCACGCTATCGCAGAAGAACAACCATCCATTGTGCATTTTTGTGGACATGGCATGGAAGATGGCAGCTTAGTATTAGAGGATGATGGGGGCAACAATAAGCCGATAGCAGCATCCGGTTTAGCATCTCTGTTTAAGTTGCACGCTCTCTATGTTAAATGTGTACTACTTAATGCTTGTTATTCGGAAAAATCTGCTGTGGCAATTAGCCAATACATTAATTATGTGATTGGCATGAATAATACAGTCCAAGACAGTGTAGCGATTGAGTTTGCTAAAGGGTTTTATGACGGACTGGGTTACAAAAATTACCACAATCAGGATGTGTTTCAACGAGCCTTTGATGAAGGTATGGTTGCAATTGAAATGGAAAACCTTTCTCACGCCGAGATTCCAGTGATGCAAAAAAAAACTCAAGAGAAACCTTATAAACCAATGGATATAGCAATGCTGGTTAAATTTTTAGTACCATGCTTGCCATTTTTAATGACTGTGGGGAATCAGGCAGTGGAAGGAGCTTCTAAGAAGCTAGGCGAGGATGTATGGGCAAAGGCAAAAGCTATTTGGGATTTATTACAACCAACGGTGGAAGCAAAGCCGATGGCAAAAGGGGCAGCACAAGAGTTAGCTAACTCTCCTAGTGATGCGGATGCCTTAGATACACTTCAAAAGCAACTCAAGAAACTGTTTGAGGAAGATAAAACTTTGAGTGCTGAGATAACTCGTTTGATGCAGTCAGACGAGGAAGTCGTGTCTAAGGTTGCCAAAGTTTTTAATCAAACGATATCCGGGAAAGAAAATGTGGTACAAAATTCCACTGGCAATAATAATAAGTCGATTGGGAGAGTACATGGCGATGCAACTATTAATTAGTGAAAGCAAAAAGTTTTACCCATATTTGACT
>JAQYWN010000864.1 GCA_029379265.1 Rhizonema sp. NSF051 | reverse complement strand
TTTTTAAAAGCCCGCAGCCACTTTCTTTTCAAGCCCCTAAATTTATTTATGGAACTTTGAAAATATGTATTTCGAGACGCATAGCGCGCGAAGTCTGCCGGGGGAAGCTTCAAGAGGCGAGCTTCGCTTCGGAATACTACGTCCATGCTTCAAGCCCCTAAATGAGCGTTATGGGGATTACATAGCTGCCCTCTGCCCTCAGCATAGCAGCATAGCTGCATAGCTGCCTTGCCGCCCTTGGCGGCTTGACTTGGTGCAACAAGTGTCTGCCCATCTCCAAAATAACATTCAAAGCTTGCACGGAACTATACCGTTATGGGGAATAGACCATTTGGTGCTTTTGGGGGTTTTATTTGTAGATGTAAATGTCCTGAAGTCACTTAGTAATGTTAGAGCCATTTTGTCATCAGATAGCGATCGTGCTTTTTATAGCCGACTCGGTGATAAAGTCGCTGTGCATTGAAATTGTCAAAATCTACTTCTAAATGAAGCGCTTGAACGCCTAGAGCGACGCAGGCACCTTCTATAAACTCCAAAGTCTTTGTCCCAAATCCCTGTCCGCGATAATTGGGACGAAGATAAAATTCATCAATGAAAGCATCGCGTCCCCGATATTCAAGACTATAACCCAGCGTTATAATAATGTAACCAATCACCTCATCGAATTGCTGAATTAAGCACACTTGCCCCAAAGAATTATTGGTTAAAATCTCTTTTAGCACAGTAGAATCAGCTTGTTTGTCAAATGGCAAATGCTCGTTCTCATGAAACTCTTTTACCAATTCTATCAGGATAGCGAAGTCAGCGAAGTTAGCGATCCGATGAGTGATTGTCATTCGATTTTGAATTTTAGTTTTAGGATTTTGGATTGCCCCACAGTTTATGATACCATTCGCATTTCTGATGCGCGGATTTTAGATTGATTGCATGAATGCATCTGCTCACAAGTACTATTCACCAAATCATAGAGCATGGGAAATTTGGCGTTGCATTATTGAAGTATGAATTAGCCTCACGCACTCGTCGCAAAGAATCGTTTGTAGTCAACATCTTGTTAAGCGCAAAAACTTTACACGCACTCGTGGCAAAGACTCAAAGAATCGTTGTTTAGTCATCAGGGAAAATGTAAATTCCTATATTAGACTAAGTTCCTTGAAAATTAATTATGCGGTTGTTGAAATCCTTGGTAAGGGAGAGGAACGCTGTACCTTACACAGAACGCCTTTACGTCTGGAACCAGAGATGTCTATTAAGCAACGCCGAATTATTCAATGTATAGAGACTTCGCCTAACGTGTCTATGCTGTTTGCTGAGAATTGATGCTGAATAATGCGGCGATCGCAGTCACCTGTACGCGTATGTAAAAAACAACATAGCAACATTAAACACCAAGGCATTAACTCCACAAATCGCGTATATCTTACTAGGTTTGGAAAAGCCTGACGCCAGCCTTCTCTGTTGCCAGATCATCTGTTCAAAATCATTATCTGTTGTTACGATAATTCTGCCTGATACTACTGCCCAGTCTAAAATCTTCTCATCTGACATTGGAGAATCAGTATCCGTCACGTAAATCACATCATGACCTATTTGTTTTAACCAATCTCCCAGAGTCCGACTAGCATTAACATCAATTAAGAATTTCATAAATAGTTTAAGACGCAGCAAATCTGTCTAAAACTTCTTCTTGAGAGACTAATGAATAAGCATAGAACAAAGCTGCTTGTATATCTTCTGTTTCTAATTCCGGATAATCTTCCAAGATTTCTTGTTGACTAGCACCTTTTGCTAGTAGCTCTAAAATCATCGCTACTGATATTCTTAGACCTCGAATGATTGGTTTTCCTCCTAAAACGTTTTTGTCAAATGTAATTCTTTCCAGTAAATTAATATATTTCATACTTATTAACTAACATAATAGTCAACATTCTAACTTTAATTCAGAGGGAATAGGGAACTCTCAGCATTCTAGCAGGGGGAGTTATTGAACTCATGAGAGCTTCATTTGAATTAAGTCAGCTATAGTTTCTACTTTTTGAACGAGAGCAAGAAAAACAATGTATTTCTTGCTTTTATGCGCTTACCCTATGGTAAAAAACAGCTTAATATCCAGTTTATATAAGTATTCTTCAAGGGCAAGACTCTTGTCTCTTAACATCTGAGTCCCTGCACTACTCCCTACTCCCAATTCCCTCCCTACCGTGTGGTTCAAGAAGGTATGAGATGTCAGGATCTGAGGGGATAATACCACCTGGATTGAGTGGGAACAAATTGCCATAATAGTCTTTTTTCACACTTTCCAAGTCGCAGGTGTCAGCAATACCTTTGATCTGATACAAGTCGCGTAAGTAAGGTCCCAAGTTCTGATAGTCTTGAATTCTACGACGGTTGCACTTAAACAGTCCGTGGTAGGCGATATCAAAGCGGAATAATGTTGTAAAGAGACGGACATCGGCGAGTGTCACAGTGTTTCCGCAAAGGTAGCGACTCGTTGCCAAAGCTGCGTCGATCTCATCGAGAGTGGCAAACAGTTCATCGCAGACTTGATTGTAAGCTTCTTGGGTTTGAGCAAAACCGCAACGATACACGCCGTTGTTGACGCTGTTGTAAATTTTTTCATTCCACCAGTCAATCTTCTCTTTGAGTTCCTCTGGATAGAGATTAAGTGTGGGATTTTTGGCGAACTCGTTAAACTCCCAGAGCATGACAATAATCTCTGCACTCTCATTATTGACGATGGTCCTTGTTTCTTTGTCCCATAACACTGGCACTGTAGAACGTCCACTGTACCCAGGTTCGGCTAAATTGTAGAATTCGGCAAGTGTGCGGCAACCCTCGTATTGTTGGTCGAATACCCAACCGCCTTCAAGCGGAGAGGGTGAGACGATGGTGACCGAAATTGCTTCCGAGAGTTCTTTGAGCGATCGCACAACCAGGGTACGATGTGCCCAAGGACAACTCATCCCAACTATCAGATTGTATCGTCCTGCTGCTGGTTTATACGGGTTGCCTTCCTGTGTCCCAATAAAGTTACGGAACTGACTACTCGGACGAATATACTCTCCCGATTGATTGCGAGGGGCAATCTTCGACATCATCATGTGCCAAATAGTCGTCCAGACAAACTTTCCCAGCTTGATGATTACCTTTGGTGGAAGTGATTTACCCGACTTCTTTTTACTGGGAATATTTGTCAGATTTTGATCTCCTGCTGGGGAAAAGGTAGATTCAGACATAAGCAATTTTGGGTGGGGGAGAAAGAGAGCAAGACCGAAGGCAACGGATGTGCGCTCCAATCGCCTCAACTCCAGCTTAACGTCACCGAACCGAATCATGCTTAACTTTCTACTCGCCGAGGATAATTCGTAATTAAACCTCTTTAATAATGCCTCAGCTACACCACTTTGTACCGTGATATCATGTCCGGTAGCATAACCTTAATACCACTGAACCCCTCCCCGCTTTTCGG
>JAQYWN010000863.1 GCA_029379265.1 Rhizonema sp. NSF051 | reverse complement strand
GATAAAAGATCTAAACTATGGGTCTAGTTAAGAATCATAATGTTCAGTTAAGCTGTCAGTAGTTTGTTTGTCAAAAGGACTGCAGAGTTAATGAAGAAAGGTTTAAGTAAAAAATGAAAATTCCTGCAAAGCCTACAATTTATCAGCCTATTTCAGTTAAATTTACTAAACCTTTGGTGATAATATTGTCATGAATGCACCTCGAGGATCTGCAGTGCTTAGTTCTGCACCATTAACAGCACAGCCAGCGGCAACAGGACTGATAGAACAAAGCCGCTTGCGGTTGTTCTCTGGCTCCGCTAATATACCACTGTCTCAAGAAGTCGCTCGTTACCTGGGCATGGATTTGGGACCAATGATCCGCAAAAGATTTGCGGATGGCGAACTTTACGTACAAATACAAGAATCGATCCGGGGCTGTGATGTTTATTTAATCCAGCCCTCTTGTCGTCCTGTAAACGACAATTTCATGGAGTTGCTGATTATGATCGACGCCTGTCGTCGCGCCTCAGCACGTCAGGTAACTGCCGTCATTCCCTACTATGGGTATGCCCGTGCTGATCGCAAAACAGCAGGACGAGAGTCAATCACTGCTAAGCTCGTTGCTAACCTACTCACCGAAGCAGGTGCTAACCGGGTTCTCGCTATGGATTTACACTCGTCTCAAATTCAAGGCTATTTCGATCTACCCCTTGATCATATTTACGGTTCGCCAGTGTTACTAAATTATTTGGCAAGTAAACAGTTGCCAGATATTGTGGTAGTTTCCCCGGATGTCGGCGGTGTAGCACGAGCGAGGGCATTTGCGAAAAAGTTAGATGATGCCCCACTGGCAATTATCGATAAACGTCGTCAGGCTCATAATGTTGCTGAAGTGTTAAATGTCATCGGTGATGTAAAAGGTAAAACAGCAGTACTGGTAGATGACATGATCGATACTGCTGGTACTATTACCGCAGGAGCACAGTTACTACGTGAGGAAGGTGCTCGTCAGGTTTATGCCTGTGCAACTCATGCCGTATTATCCCCACCCGCAGTTGAACGCTTATCAAGTGGTTTATTTGAGGAAGTCATTGTCACAAACACAATCCCGATTTCCGAGAGCGATCGCTTTCCACAACTCGTCACGCTTTCAGTGGCTAATTTGCTAGGAGAAACCATCTGGCGTATTCACGAAGATAGCTCAGTTAGCAGTATGTTTCGTTAAGGTTATTATTAGTCACCAGTTATTCGTCTTTGCTGCCGATGACTGGTGACATCTTGCTGTAAAGACGTAATGCCACGACTCGTCCGGTTGTTAGCCTTGTCCTCCGCCATTGCCAACAACTGCAAAGAAAGAAACTACTTGTTCTAATTCATCAATGATTGGAGTTGTTCCAGTCTTGCGAAAGGCAGCAACAATCTCTCGATAATACCAAAGAGTTCCTTCCTTACCGCCTTGAAAGCGTTCCCAAACTGAGTCACCCACAAGACGATAATCTCTAAGAATCGATTGGGCATTGTAGAGTTTGTCAGCCGCTGAGACTAGTAATACTGATGGAGAAGCGGTAGCTAAGTGGGCAATGTACGCTTCTTTACGTTGTCGCCAAGGTGGTTTGGGTGTGGTATCAGATTCGGTGCAACCATCGACAATTGCTGTTATATTGTCCCCAAAGCGTCGGCGAATTTCTTCACGTGTCGCTTTCCCGCCTTGATCCTCAATCGCATCGTGCTCTTAATGCGGCGATCGCTTCATCTTCATTCGCTCCAGATTCCAAAGCAATACTGGCGACACCTAGTAAATGGGCAATGTACGGAGTTCCCGATCCCTTTCTTACTTGGGTTGCGTGAAGTTGCGTGGCGTAGATCAAGGCTTCGGTAAACCGTTCTGAGAGCATTGTGTTGAAATAATGGTTTTTCCGGGATTTTTATAACTTATGGTACCAAGAATAAGAGTTTCCGGCAAAGTTTTTGAGAGAAATCTAAAATTGAACTACATCTCAACTCTAATGGTACGCTCCGGTCGTCAGCGCCCCGCACAGCGAGTAGACGGGGCTTCTCCCAAGGAGAGAAGCAATGCGTTCGTGCCTCTCCCCGACGGTAGCTGATCCGCCGACTTGAGGAAACTTGCCAGGAAGGTAGATGGTAGCGTAGTTATCTCTAACATCCCTGATTACTACTCTGCCAGTCTTAATCTCAAAAGAATCGAGCCTAGCTTTGTATTGGGGGAATCCACGTTTTTACTTTTGGGCATTTCAATTGTGCCTCCAAGGTTACCTAAGCTCTTACGTGCTGCAAAGAATTCTTCCTCCATGCTGCGAGTGTAATTCAACAACAGGGGCTTGTGTTCTGGTGATACACGGCTTTCTATTTCATCCGCTAATAGTCGTTTCCATTGATCTATCATTCTCCATTCCACTCCGACACTCGGCATCACCATCACACATAAAGGCACTAATTCTTTTTGCAGTGATCTTGGACTTTCCTCTAATAAGCAAAGCCATAAGTAACCTTGAAACATATCTAAGTCACGAAGACAAGAGTGTGCTATTTCTGGATGACTCAATCCACCTCTTCGGCTACGATGGTCAGGAAATAATTGTAAAAGTTGACAGTAAACTGTTGAACTAATCTCAGAAGCCATCGGCAACATTTGTTCAACTAGAGTTAAGGCTTCTGAACCTTGCTCATGCTCAGCTGCAGCTGCACAGACTCTTTGCCAAGGTATAGCAACCTGTTCTTCAACAAATTTGAAGTAGGGACACAGCAGCACTTTCTCTACAGATGTTAGCTGATTAATAAGTAGCTTGTTAGTAAAATTGAATAATGTAGTCAGAAAGCCAACTGTGCGCCAATCATTTACCATTACGTGTTGTTCTTGATATTTTAGTAGCATTTGTTCTATTTCATTTGCCAGATTTACTATATCTGGAATCGACCATAATAAAAGAGAATCCTGCTTAGCAACACTGGGTGTATTCATTTGTCTTGTGAGCGGAGCAACTAGGATACCAGACTGCTGTTGGTAAACTTCTAGTAACTTTTGATAAACTTGGCTGGCAAATTGAGTTATTCTTAGTCCCCAATGAGAATCAATAATCTCAGGAATATATTCGTAAAGAGATTTTGCCTGCTGCTCTGCCTGTTTGTTTGTGACAAGCAATACATTATTCAATAATTTAGCTGCAGTTAAGGCTCGTGCTTCTGGCAAAGCGGCTTTAATTAATTCTCCATATAACTTTGAATTTTTGGTCAGAGAGGACATGTCCACTGTATAACGCTCTGCCCAAAAGTTAACCAAAAGTTTTACCGAGGGATTTTCAGAAGTTTTAGTAGGTAAAAGCATTTATTAACATGCAAGTAACGATATAACAAACTTAACAAACCTGACAATGTTACGGATGCTATTATATGGAGTTTACGTGTATTTTTTGTATGTTTTTTGTAAGAAAGTAAACCAGGTAACTGCTTAGCAATTATACTTAATTTTCTTCCTA
>JAQYWN010000862.1 GCA_029379265.1 Rhizonema sp. NSF051 | reverse complement strand
TTATAGATTTGGGTGGTTCTCAAACTAAAGTCATAGCTAGTGTACCTGAATCAAGAGACTCTCCCATATTGCTTTGTATGGAGCCAGAAATAGCTGATGTGTCAGCTGCCTCTGTGCGGAACTACGAGAAAACAAAATCTGGTGAAGTAGATCCGGAGAATGCCTGTTGTTCAGGATTTAATCAGAAAGATTCAGCAGTAGCTAAAACTGATATTGTTTTTTGTTTCAGGCGATCACTCCTTCTAATTCACTCCACTACGAAAAAAATAACCGCCACAAGGTTGTAGCAGTTGTGGCGATCGCGAACCAAGACCAAGTATCTGAAAAATGTCAGAGAAATTGTCATAAAAAAATAGCTCCAGCCTTGCTTTAGGCTGGGATATGTTTTTGTATGTATTAAGAGCTATGGTAGATATTCGGGTTTAATGCGCCGAAATGTAAAGTTGTATCGTATGTTAGATATCTGTTCAGCACAGTGGAGTAGTTTGGTGTTTATCTTCACAACTTGACCGTCTGTAAGATGATGCTCAACTATGCGATCGCTCTCCCGCTCCGGCTTCTCTTTGTAGATTGCTTGTCCTAAGTTAAGCATGATCGCGTCAGCTGTGAAATGCCCGTGGTCCCTGTGCCACTGGATCGATGTCGATGTATCTTCAAGCAAATTCCCGCCGCACTCCAAGCAGGGAATGCCAATTTGGATAAAGGCGATCGCCAAGCTTCGTCAGTCTCGGATGTGGTTCCTCGTATTGAAGAATGCGAGCGCGATCTTTGGGGATGGACTGTAGATTGCTACCGTAGCGGAACCACTTTTCGATTCTGTTTGGCGCGTAGTAGGAGTGAACCTCTTGGCTTAGCTGGATGGATTGAGCAATTTCGTAGGCAGCGACAAGGTTATCGCTTGAAATCTTACCGAGAATTTCCACGAATTTTACTTGAAAAGGTCAATCTAGAAATGCGTAAGCGGATCTGATTGCTCCGCTATAGAAAAAATAACTGCTACAACCTTGTAGCAGTTATAGCGGGGGCAGAGATTATGCGACGTACTGGTGATGACCGAGAATACCGTTGTATTCGTAGATGTCTGGATAACCCCTCTGCTCGTCTCCAGGATAGTATTTGCCAAACCAGCAGGCAATATGATCGCTGTTCCACCAGAAGCTGCCGTCAGCCCGACGGCTGATATGGGTCTCTCGGCAGTATGAAGTCCTGACGGTTAACCCACGGTAGTTAAGCTGAAGTGCGGGAGAGAAGCAGTTGCCACTGGCTGTGGAGAACCAGATACCAAGTAAACGGAAGTGGATTGTCATGACTGACTCCTGTGAGGTTTTCATTGCATTCGGGCGTAGCCTTTTGATCGTGGGAGTTAGCAGTCTTGAAGAAACTGCATAAAAAAACAAACACTCTTTTTTGTCAGAGTGTTTGTTTGCGGTTATGAGTGTTCTTTTACTGAGAACGCGGCATTTGTGGAGGCGATCGCTACTGTCAGCAGATAACCCCAAGTCATTCATTGTGCTTGGGGTTATCCTTGTCTTAAGCAAGTTGCTCAAAGGTAACCAATCCTGACAATTTGGTTACCAATTTCTCTAGTTTGATTTTGGACAAACCAGTAACTTTGTGTAGTTTGGCAAGCTTCTTCAGTCGATAATTTCTTCTAAAGCAATGCCGGGTTTTTGTAATACAGTGACTCTATGTTTCGGTCCTACCTTTCTAACTGAAAATCTGGCACCAGCGATCCGAAGATTCTTTGCCAGATTGTTGAGTGAAGCGAATTCTATATCGAACTGAGTTTGATTGATTAAGGCGCTCATGGTTTTATCCTCTATATTTCATCTGCGAGCGCAAAGCTCGCAGTCCTTGAATACTCTATCCGGCAGACTTTGCGCTTTGGCGCGGAATGAATAAGTGAATTTAGAGATTACTCGGGGTAATGATGATTCTGTTCACCCTCATTTTCATATATTGGCGTTAGTAGTCAACCCTGACGCAAACACAGCGATGAAAAAGACGTCACATCCCTCTGTAAATAATTTACATTTTGGATAAAAATGGACGGCGATGGGCTCGTCGGTCATATGCGTGTATTAGACATGTCAATTCAGTAAACTGTGCAGTTAAGGTTTGGTCAGCGTTGATTATGTACTTCATGTACAAGCTTGAATAACTCATTTAATAAAGGGCAACAGGTCAAACTCTTGACGAATCTCTAGAAGAGAAATGTCAAACAGAGGTTCATAGTCCAGAAATGGATAGTACTTTCGCTCTTTGCGAGTCTTAAACCACATCACAATAACGGATGGCAGCAGTCGCGGCAATACCGCAAGGATTGAAGCGTATAACCAGAGCACTCCATGCTCTTTCACTAAGTCGTCATACATGATGTCTATTGCTGGCTTAATCGCTGGATCTCTGTTTGTGCGTAGGTAGTCGCTGAACTTAAAGTTGCTTGTCCAAAAACCTAGAGGGAGTAACTTGATTTCGTCATACATATCGGTATCACAACCAAGAACGACGTGGCTGACATCGTGCGCCCGCAAAATTTTGGCAAATTCCGGTGGCAGTTCCCTTGGATCAGTGACATTCGGATTCACAGCATAGTATTCCTCTAGTCCTTGCCTCAGGGTCTGGGTGCTACTTTTATCCATGTAGTGAGGGCGAAGACGCTTGCTCATGATTCGCTCATTTCGATACGATACAGTTTAGTAAAGTATAATAGTATTCATGAGCGATATCAACAAAAAGTCACCGGGAAGACCCCGCAGTGCCCAATCTCATCAAGCAATGCTGCAAGCCACCTTGGAACTACTGGCAGAAGTCGGTTTTGATGCCCTGAGTATTGATGCGATCTCCACCCGTGCTGGAGTGGGTAAAACCACGATCTATCGGCGCTACACCTGTAAAGAAGACTTGGTAGCCGATGCAATTGAGAATATAAGGGAAGATGTTGTAATTCCTGACACGGGTAATCTCTGGGGTGATATTGATGCGCTGATCAAGAGTGCTGCAAAAATCACTCTCGGTCCTTTGGGGCGACAGACTGTTGCCATGATTATCAGTAGTGCATCAAGCAACTCTCAGTTTGCTCAGATTTACTGGACAAAATACTTGCAACCTCGACGACAAGCCTTCGCTGTTGTACTTGAACGGGCAGAAGCGAGAAATGAAATTCACAGAGATTTAGATCCAGGGTTAGTCTTCGATGTGATGAGTGGGATTATGCTGTATGCGCTAATCTTTCAACCTACAACTGAATCATGGGAAGTATATGTTCGTCGTGCCCTGCATCTCTTCCTCGAATTCAGGTTAGGTTTGAGCGGATCAAGCCCGTGAGGTGGAGAAATTCTCGCGACTTTGATAGGTTTACCCGACGGCTCGACAACTGCCGCTACATTTTTCCTAGACAAAAACGGACAACCCTAGCGCAAAGCTCGCCGGGGGAAGCTTCCCCCGGCAGACTTTGCATTTTGAGGCGGTTGATCTGTT
>JAQYWN010000861.1 GCA_029379265.1 Rhizonema sp. NSF051 | reverse complement strand
AACCTAGCACTTAGTCAAGGAATTAACATTGAAGTTTCCAGGTGCAAGATCTGAGTTAACTTCTCTCACCTTAATGACAACACCGTGGTAGATGACATCTTCTCTTTGGACTTCTACCAGTTGTCCCTTGCGGTATAACGGTTTAGTATCAATTGCAATATTCATCGCTTTTATCTTTCAAACTAAACTCGTGTGGACGCCCTGACATGACAACGTGTGATGGTGATGCCAAAAGCCACGGCCGTATCGCCACTATCACCACAATCAGGGTAATTTGAATTTTCTCCTAATATAGTACTATTGTACTATAAAACAGAAATTATCGCTTGTGTAGGCTGAGCAGTGCCTCACAGAGTAAAGACCATTGCAAAAAGTTGCAAAAGAAATATCATTGTTTCATGCTCAGCAGTTTTTCAAAATAGGAATACGCTTGCCAAGGCTCCCCTCACTTTTTCACTGATGGACACTGTTAAATACATACTTTCAGAAGACAAAATGCCGACAGCCTGGTACAATATCCAGGCTGATTTGCCCACTTCTATGCCGCCAGTACTCAACCCCGGTACGGGTAAGCAAATTACAGCCGCAGATTTAGAACCTCTTTTCCCAAAGCAATTGATTGAACAAGAAATCAGTCAGCAACCGACGTTTGAAATTCCCGATGAAGTGCAATCAATCTACCGTCAGTGGCGACCGACTCCACTATACCGTGCTCGACGGCTAGAAAAAGCCCTTGATACCCCAGCAAAAATCTACTACAAATACGAGGGAGTCAGTCCTGCAGGCAGTCACAAACCGAACACAGCTATTCCTCAGGCTTACTACAATAAAAAAGCGGGAGTCAAGCGCTTAACGACTGAAACTGGTGTAGGGCAATGGGGTTCCTCACTCTCGTTGGCAGGTGCTTTTTTTGGTTTAGAGATCGTGGTTTACATGGTGAAAGTCAGCTATCGGCAAAAGCCTTATCGACGCGCTTTGATGGAAGCTTATGGTGCGCGGGTTGTAGCGAGTCCTAGTGATGAGACAGAGGCAGGGCGTTCGATTCTCAAAGAACATCCTGACAGCAATGGTAGTTTGGGTATTGCCATTAGTGAAGCGGTGGAAATGGCAGTACAAGATGAGCAAACGAAATATGCTTTAGGGAGTGTGCTAAACCATGTGTTGCTCCATCAGACTGTGATTGGTCTTGAAGCACTGGCACAATTGGAAATGGCAGGTGACTATCCCGATATCATTGTCGGCTGTACGGGTGGTGGTAGTAACTTTGCGGGTATTGCCTTTCCCTTTTTGGGCGCTATGTTACGGGGTGAACGCGATCGCCGCAAATTTGTGGCAGTCGAACCAGCTGCTTGCCCAACACTGACTAAAGGCAAATATACTTATGACTTTGGCGATACAGCCCATCTCACTCCCTTGGTAAAGATGCACACCCTCGGTAGCTCCTTTGTCCCCCAAGGCATTCATGCAGGCGGGTTGCGATATCATGGCATGTCACCGCTCCTCAGTCACATTGTGAATTTAGGTTTAATTGAGACAAAAGCATACGGACAAATTGACTGTTTTGCAGCTGGGCTTAATTTTGCCAGTACTGAAGGGATTTTACCTGCCCCGGAAGCCAATCATGCAGTCAAAGGTGCAATTGATGAGGCACTGCGTTGCAAGGAAGAAGGCGTTAGCAAGACTATATTATTTAACCTGTGCGGAATTGCTTTTGGTAGCACCTCTAGTTTCAAAAAGATGCTGGATGCCAACTCCCTGTTTGGATCTTGAAGAATTACTAGCGCACTTTCTGCAATTGCTCCCTCGCCGCGTGCTGCAGCAATCAGTACGCCTGAATCGATAAATGTACGAGTCATTCAGCGTCTTCCCGATATCCACCTCTACGCTCAGCTTTTTCACGTTCCACTCCTTCCCAATTCAGCAACGACTCACCAGAGGCGACAATTTCTTCACGGATCTTCCGCAACCGTTTACCTAGTAAAAGCTTTGACTTCAGTTCGGCTTCATGCTGAGTAGTAAAAGTTGTCTTAAATTTCAAGAATTCTACAAAATCAATGGCTTCCTGTTGCTTATCTGGGGGAAGCGATCTCCATTTCTCTAAAAGCAATTGTTCCGGACTCATACATGCTCCTGCTGTCAATCCATAGCAATTATTGCATTTTTAAACTGAATGCAGTACGTTTGTTAAGAATCGCCATCAGGTGCGATTTTTCAGATGCCGATCGCGGCGTCGTTTGACAAAATTGCCATAAATCGTACTACATGAGTGTTTCACAACTTAGATAGGACTGCGCTCAGTACAAAAGTCTGCATTGCATTCATAATTTTTAAAAAACTACGTGACTAATGCAACATATACGAGTACAATAGCGGCGCTCTAAAAAAAATAACAACAAAAGCGTGTTTCTCTTCATACTCCTCAGATTTTTGTGTCTAGTTACGGCACTTACAGTCATTCTGCTCACTGTTTCCCCGTCTATAGCGCTCGCTGCGATCGCATATAATGGTGTAGCTGCTGGTGATGCTACAGATACCAGTGCAATTCTCTGGACGAGGACTGTTGATTCCACGACCAAACAAGGTGCTGTTAGTAACTTAACTGCTCAAATCTCTACTAACTATAAATTCAACCAGATTTTGTACTCTTCTAAGGGGACAACTAACTCCAGCCTTGATTACACCTTGAAACTTGATGTCACAGGGTTAAAAAGTGGTACACGTTATTACTATCGCTTTTTAGCAGCAGATGGACAGATAAGTCCAGTTGGCACCTTCAAAACTGCACCTGCAAAAACAGAAAAAGTTGCTGTCAAGTTTGGTTTCAGTGGGGATGCTGACAGTCAGTGGCGTCCATACCCCTCAACTAAGGAATTTAACAAGCTCAATTTAGACTACTTTATTTTTTTAGGCGACACAATTTACGAAACGAAAAGCGCTATCTCAGAAGCTTGTGCTGACGCCTTTGCTAACCCCACCCAAGCCTTGGCAGATTATTATCGTAAGTACCGAGAACAGTTAGAACCTGTAAAAGCAGGAGGTTTTCCAAGTTTGCAAAAGTTGTTTGCGACAAGTAGCAATTATACCCTCCTGGACAACCACGAACTCGGCAATAAGCAATTTATTAACGGTGGCGCACCAGCAGGAACACCTGCTGGCAAAGGTGTTGATGCCAGTAATCAGGCGAATGATGTCAATACGACCAGTACATTTATCAATAAAACAGATGGTTTTAAAACTTTAGTCAAAGCTTACAACGACTACCAACCAATTCGAGAAAAAATTATTTCTGCTACAGATGACCCTCGTACAGATGGTACACAACAGCTATATTTTGCTCAACAGTGGGGAGCAAATAGCATTTTTATCAATTTAGACGATCGCTCTTATCGTGACATCCGCATGAAAACAACAGCAGGTGCTGATGATACAGCCCACATTCCGCACCCTAACTGTCACAAAGGGGTTTTTACTGAATATTTTCTCTA
>JAQYWN010000860.1 GCA_029379265.1 Rhizonema sp. NSF051 | reverse complement strand
CATGTTCGGTTGAACACTTATAATAATGTTTGTAGTTGCGCTTCAGCGCTCTTAACAGTTTGAGAGCTTGCCCCTTTGGGGATGCCGCAGGCTAGACAGCGCAACTACGCACCTATCTTTTATTTATAACTTATTTACCGAACATGATATTATACGTTAATTTGTCACTGATTTGGGGGATATTGAAAAAGTCAAACGCATTACTCCACACAGGTTTCAGCGTAGGCAATCGCACGCACCAGTCAATTTCCCGACTTGATCCGAGATCTGGAAACATTTCACAGAGTTCCACAAATGAGGAAAACTTACTTTGCTTTACCAATCGATACCACTGAGCCAAAGCGTTTGTGGTATCTGGATGGAGTTTGGTAAATTCATTCAACCGTTTACGAGTCAGAACCAAGAATACTGCCTACAAAGCCGTTGCAAGTTGCCTAGTGAAGAGTGGCACTCTCACTCCTGCCAGTTCTGCAATGGCTGCATCGTCTTCTCCTTCAAAGATGCGAAGCCGGTTGGCGGAGGCGTTGCAGGATAGAAATATGAATTAAGGCGATGGCAAGCTGAAATCAACCGTCGGTCCTTTGGGGATGATGCGGCGGTTGATGACATCTTCGTGTGTGTCAAAGTAATGCTGCTTGATGTGATCCAATTTGACCGTTTCTGCAACGCCGGGAAGATGATAAATTTGGCGGGTATAGTTCCACAGATTTGGATAATCGACTAATCGACGCACATTACAGTTAAGGGCGCTGTAGTAGGCAACATCAAATCTGACTAAGGTGACGAACAATCGTAGATCTGCTTCGGTCAAGCGATCGCCCACCAAAAATTGACGGTTCGACAGGCGTGATTCTAGTGTGTCTAGCGTATCGAATAAAACATTGATCGCCACATCATATTTTGCCTGAGTGCTGGCAAATCCAGCATTGTAGACTCCCATATTTACCCGCTCTGCTACAAACACATTCACCTCATCGATTTCTGATCGCAGATTTAGAGGGAAAAAATCAACAGTTGCATCCCCAAAGGCATTGAACTCGTTGTTGAGCATCCGCATAATTTCTGCGGACTCATAGTTCACAATGGTTCCTCGCTGCTTATCCCACAATATAGGAACAGTCACTTTTCCCGTAAAATCTGGCTTGGCTTGGAGATAAACCTGATAAAGATACTCATGTCCATTCACTTTATCAGGTGTAGACTCTGACCAACCACCAAATGTCCAACCATGCGGGCTACCCCAGTCCGGGTTCAACACCGACATGGAAATTACATTTTCCAACTTCTTCAGTTTACGGACGAGAATGGTACGATGAGCGAAAGGACAAGCGTAGGATACGTATAAATGGTAGCGATCAGGTTCTGCTTTGAAGCTAGAAGAGCCATCGGCTGTAACCCAAGAGCGGAAAAATTGTACTCGAATGCGCTCACGTTCATTTCTCAGTTCTGTTGAGTCAAAGTGATTGGAGTGCCAACTCCCGTTAATCAATAGTTTCATGGGTATCTCCTTTGTGAATTAGGTCTAGACTATAGTGAAAGAGAAGCATATTGCACTAATAACGTGCAGAGTGAGAATACATTAACGGTTCAATGTTGGTAGAATTAAGAAATATGGGCGTGTTCGGAGAAGACGTAATAGTTTTTATATCGGCTTATATGGTGAGTCAGGACTGCAGGGGGCTCACGCCCTCTCTCACGGCGACTGCGACTTCTCCCAAAGAGCGACGCTACGCGAACGACGTACCCCTTCGGGTAAGCAAGCGTGACAAGTAGCCTCTCGTTCCAGTTGGAGCGTCACCCGAAGGGGCAAACGTGGGTTAATTTCACAGAGTCTTGTTGGGGCTACATTTTTCCAAGACAAAAACAGACAGCACATCGCGTTTTGAAACGGTTGATTTGTTTTGTTGTTGACAATGCTCCTTTGAGACTCGTTTGAGCGTGAGGATTTTGTAGCTATGTTATCCGCTTTTGTCAGGGTTCATCCCAACTCCTGAACATTTACCATTCTGCCAGATTTAGTATATCTGCTGGAGTGAGATGCCCATGGGTTACGGGGTCGGCGAATATAGACGCTACCAGCATGACCATTATTGTTATGTAGACCTCTCCGATTTCCATCACTACGGTTGTTTTTCTGAGGATTATTATTGAATGTCGAGTTCCGGAAATCAGTTTGAGCTAATAACCTTCTTGACAAAAAAGAGCCATCAGTAACTGTTAATATGATAGTAATTAATGTCCAAACAATAATCACTTTCTTCACCGTTTTGAATTTCTTCATGTATTCCTCCACAATTGCGTGATAAATATCGTTAAAACATAAAGCATACATCTTTCCTAGAGCTATCGCTTGGATATAAATATTTGGTATAATTGACAACACTTTAAGGTATCCCAAGCATGAATGAGTCAATACTTAAAACTTCAGCAGAAAAGAAAAGGCACATCTTATTTAGCTCTAAGTAACTCGGCAAAATTAATTAGCAGGACTTAAACAAAATTCAAACCAAAATGTAGGCCAAACTAGCTTTATAAGAAGCAAGTACGTCGCGATTATGGGTCGATGCGCGTTAAAAAGTGGTGCAATTTATGGTATCAAACCCCTGAAGTTTTTCTCTCGCTTTCCCCCAGTCATCCCTCCAAATAATCGCTAACCCGTTTTTTAGGCTTTATGAGTAAAAGCTTCATCAAACCTTTGACACCATTTCTCAAAACACCAGAGCATCACTGTGCAAGTTATCTTCTTTATAGAATGTTACGTTAACGTAAAAGCTTTGCACGTAATGCATTACACTCTTTTTTTCTTTCTTTTTTTGTTTCAGTCTCGTTAGTAATGTTGGCACCCTGTAAGTTTTGTTGTAATTTCACTAGTACATATCGGCGGAAATAAACCACCTATCTGAAACAGGTAAAAAGCTTACAGAATAAGTTTTCTTTCTTTTTACTTTTTACCCCTTCGGGGTGACGCTCGTTCCTCGCTACCGCTGCGCTAACACCAGTCGCTCATGGGGGAAACCCCCTTCTGGAGCCACTGCTACAGGAGGGTATCCCTCCGTAGGCATGTGGCGTCCGCGCTGGCTCACTTTTTACTTTTGCCTTGTTGTACTAGTACAAGTTTGCATAAATAAATAGACTCAGTATAGCTGCCTTAACCCAACCTGGATCACCACAAGTTGCGAACCGTTGTATTTGCAACTAAATTTACCTTAATTTTATTTAATTGCAAATACAATTAATATTTACAATTCTTTACAATTTGAGCGGTAGCATGTTTTTTCTTTATTTTCCTCACCTCACACATTGCTTATCCTGTCAATGCGTAAGTTATACCGCTATAAGCTTACCTTCTTATTGATTATTCTGATGATTCCGTTTGAGTGTTATTTGCTTGATAATAACCTACAAATATTTGTGTCAGCTTGATGTAACCTCTAGTAACACATAATAAAATCATCGACTGCAGTATGTGAAAATACAAAAATTTAAGAAGGA
>JAQYWN010000859.1 GCA_029379265.1 Rhizonema sp. NSF051 | reverse complement strand
ATCTATATTCAATCATAACGATTATCGATAATCGTTAATAAATAAGCAGATAACCATGCAGAAACCAACTCCTAAGAATCAAGATTGAAATCCCATCTCGTGAATACCATTTATGAAAACTGCATCTGCAAGCCAAGATTCATTAAAAAGCAGCCTTGTCTGGATCATGGCAATTACCAGTGGGGCTGCTGCTGCTAATTTGTACTACAATCAACCCTTGCTGGCGCTTTTACAACAAAGCTTTCATGCTTCTGCTCACGCCACTGGGTTAATTCCCATGCTGACGCAGATTGGCTATGCTGTGGGAATTTTCCTGCTCGTGCCATTGGGCGACTTGATGGAGAAGCGGGGATTAATTTTGACAATGCTGATGTTAACAGCAGTGGCGTTGGGAGTGACGGCAGTGTCACCTAACTTTGCTTGCTTGTCTGTGGCAAGTTTAGTGATGGGCATAACTACGATTACACCTCAGTTAATAGTTCCGTTTGCTGCACAACTGGCAAAACCGCAGCAACGCGGGAAAATAGTTGGTATGGTGATGAGTGGGCTGCTCATCGGAATTCTCTTAGCACGAACAGTTAGTGGTTTTGTGGGAGCGACTTTGGGCTGGCGGGCGATGTTTTGGCTTGCGAGTGGGCTGATGATTGTGATGGCGATCATTTTATCCCGGATGCTGCCGAAAAGCCAACCTTCACTGCGAGTTCCTTATCCGCAGCTTATCGGTTCTTTGTTCAAATTGATACAAGAACACTCTGTATTGCGTGAGGCTTCCCTGGCAGGAGCGATGTCTTTTGGAGCTTTCAGTGCCTTTTGGAGTACCCTCGTTTTTCTACTAGCACAACCGCCTTATCACTATGGTAGTGAGGTGACGGGGTTGTTTGGGTTAGTCGGTGTGGTGGGAGCAGCAGCAGCTCCAATAGTGGGGAAGTTAGCCGACAAGAGAAACCCCAAGTTGACTGTCGGGTTGGGGCTAGTGATTACAACTTCATCGTTTCTGATATTCTGGGTATTTGGTCATCAAATTCTCGGATTAATTATTGGCGTAATTCTGCTTGATTTAGGTGTGCAAAGCACTATGGTTTCAAACCAGGCAAGAATTTACAGTCTACCTTCAGAGTTTCACAGTCGTTTGAACGCTATCTACATCACCTTTTACTTTATTGGGGGAGCGTTAGGTTCGTTTCTCGGTGCTTACGGCTGGAGTCACTGGCAGTGGCATGGAGTTTGTGCAATGGCATTAATTATGTTAGGAGGTGGTTTTACGAGCTTTGCTAAACTGCGGCGCAAGTGAGTAGCCTCAGATTGCCCCTGAGAACCTCTGCCCAATTTCAGCAACAACCAAAGCAGGTCTTCTTTTTGTTGCTGAAGTATTGGAAAATGGGAAAGGAACTGAAATCACATCCCCTCGGACAAGGTTTTCTATAGATCCTTCCAAGCTTCGTCTTCCTCTGGATTTAGCCAAATTTTGTTGAGTGATGACTCACTTAACTCCAGAAAATCTTTCACTAATGCTTGAGAATTATCTGAGTCACTATCTTGTAAGCTTTTAACTTGTTCAAGTGATAGTTCTGTCAACTTTGTGACTTGAGTTAAATCGATTCCTTCGCGTAACATATTAAGTGCAACTTGGTTTAATCCTTCCTGCAAACCTTGCTCCCATGCTTCGCGTAACGTTGGGAATCTAGTTACAAAGTTCTGCATAATTGTTAGTTCATCGGTTTGTGTCCATAAGTATATATCAAAGTTATGCACTCCTGATCGTAAATACTGTCATGACTGACTGTACAGTTGTCTTCAGATGGTACGTTCCCTTCTTAATTATCCTGCCTCAACTGTGGCTTTAACTGCTGCACCTGCTCCACCGTCAGCCTCGTAATTTGTGCAATTTATTCTACAGCCATTCCCCTGCGTAGTAAATTCACTGCTACTTTTTCGAGGGCTTTCCGTTCTCAACTTGTGGCAATTTCCATATATTCCACCTTGTTGCTTAACCTCATTGTACCAACTAATGTACCGCATACGTATTACTCAGTTGCAGGCTGATAAACTTGACGCAACTCAGAAACAGTACTCACTGTATCTATTGTCTCCAAAATTGTCTCTAACAAATCCACATCAGAGATAGATTCAATTTCAGGTAATAAATTTTGACCCAACTCACCAAATTTGAGTTTTACACCTAAAGATATAGCCTTTATAAGTACAGACTGCTTACCTTTTTCAATAATTTAGATTTTAGTTCCCGTGCGACTTCTGCGCTAGGAGAATCTGTGTAAGCTAGTAGTTCTCGGTAGTAATCCCAGAAATCATCCAGAAATTTATCTAAAAGCTCTTGATGACCTCACATCTTGCACCTTCTCAATAAGGGGTCAATGGGCATTGTCCAAATAACGGCACCATAAGCTTTTCCGGGTGCGATTTTCGCAATAAAACCTTGGTGCAAGATCTGAGGTAAGGGTCTCCACCAATTGGCGTGATGATTACTACGATAAGTTTGCAAGTTATGAAGAAATGGGCATTCCAGAATACTGGATTGTAGACTATGCTGCGTTGGGCGGGCGTAAATTTATCGGCAATCCCAAACAGCCGACAATTTTTGTGTGCGAATTAATTGATGGCGAATATCAAATGACCCCGTTTAGAGGAACTAACCGTATCGTATCGCCTACTTTCCCGCAATTCAATCTAACTGCACAACAGATTTTTGACTCAGTATTGTAGATTTAATCAACAGTTAGGCAGCTCTCAATACGGTTTGGTTAAGCTTTAAGCAGCATTAAGTACAGAAAAAGAGAGTCTTTTTATTTTGATCCCTACTTCCTCAACCGAAAGCGTATCGGCATTCCGTCGGATGGATAAATCAAAAGGTTCTGTTGTAAATTTTCCACTGATGAACGACCGTTAACTAACTCCCAGTCAAAATAGCGTAGCAGCATTGCCAACATCACTGTTGCTTCCTGCATTGACAGATGCTCGCCCAAGCAACGATGATAACCTGAGCCAAAGTCGATCATTGGAAGTGGACTGCTTTCGGTACTCTTGTCTAACCAACGCTCCGGCAAAAATTCCTCACTCTGAGGATAGACCGATGGATCTCGTCCAGCCGCAAGCATTGACCAGAATACTTTCGTCCCACGAGGAACAACTTGACCCTCAATAACAATATCACGTTGAGCCTCTAATGAAGTTGAGCCAGAGGCGACTGAGTAAAGGCGCAAAGTCTCCTTGATAATGGCGCGAACGTAAGCTAGTTCTTTGAGGCTTTCTGTATTAATGCCGCCTCGACTTTCCCAAGCTTGGTCTACGATAGCCTGTGCCTGCTGAAAAACCCTTTGATTTAAGGTTAACTCTGCTACGGCAAAGGATAAAGTATGAGCTGTGGTGTCAGTACCAGCTATTAACAGTTCAATAACTTCTGCTATGAGTGATTCCCGATTCAATACTGCTCGGTTAAGGGGAAATAGGTGGTGAAATAAAGATTTTTTTGTTCTC
>JAQYWN010000858.1 GCA_029379265.1 Rhizonema sp. NSF051 | reverse complement strand
AGTCAACGAGCGTCTTGCCTACATGTAAAAAACCTACCCTTGTGAGGGGGTTGGGGGTGGGGTTCAGTGTTTGCGGAAATTATGGTTAATTAACCGGACATAATAGGCTAAAATATAGCAATCCCAAATCATTCGTGAAAAACGAGATCCCCGACTTCTTTAAGAAGTCGGGGATCTCAGACTTCGCATCATCTGGTCAAGAAATAGTAAAATCAGAATTGCAACACCCACGCTCAACGCTAAATATAACCAGTAGCTATGCGCTAGCCATAAGGATTGATCCAGAGACCATCCTCCTAAAGGTGGTCCGATAAAATAGCCGATCGCCCAGCACAGGGAGTTAATGGACAAGTAAATTCCCCGTAAGGAAGCGGGTGCTAACTCTACGACAAGAGACGAGGCTGCAGGATTGTAAGTTACACTGGCAGTAGCTAAAACCAAGAGTGCCAAAACCGCCCACGTTAGATGACCGAAGTGAGCAACTGCAGTAAACCAAACTAAAGCAAATCCTCCTGCCCATAAACTAGCTGACAGCATTAACGCCTGGGTACGTCGGAAACGATTGAGAACACGCGCAACTGGTAACTGAAAAACTGCTGTTAGAACTATATACCAAGTAAACAAAGCGCTAATTGTCGGGGGCGCAAATCCTTGATGAGTTCCTCGGACAAAATTGCTGAAGTACAAGGGCATGGTACTTTGGATTTGAGCAACGTAAATCGTGAACAGGATATTGACCAAAACGTAAACCTGTAAGCGGCGATCGCGCAGTGCCGTAGCCCACCCCTGGAACACTTGGCGGTGTTCTCCGGCAAATTCATTGGTTTCAGTAATGCGGACGTAGATCACCCCACTGAAGATGAGAAACGAAATTGCATCAATGACAAAGAGCGATCGATTTGCCCCTGTACTAGCAATCAACATACCGCCAAAAATGACGCCCAATCCCAAACCGAGATTATCTGCCAGTCGCGTCAAGGCATACGCTTCATTCAGTTGTTGAGGCGGCGTCACGTCAGCAACGACAGCTTCTGTGGCGGGCCAGTATAAACCAGTCCCCAACCCCATAAGTAAATTACCGACAACAAATATAGGAAAGTTGGAGGTGAAAGCGAGAACAAGAGAAGCTAAGGCAGAAATAATGGCAGATAGCAGTAGCGTTCGTCTCCGTCCCCAAAACTGGGAATCCGCCATCGTTCCCCCCATAATCCTGCCAATCACCCCCGAAATAGAAGCACTGCCCAAGCCAATCCCCACAGAAGTTGCTGATAAACCAACTTGATTGACAAAGAAAATTGGTGCATAAAATAAAGTGAAGCCACTACCAATTTCCGATAACAAGCGACCGAAAGCTAAAATCCAAACTTGGTCATTAAGTGGCGGTAGCCACGATAATCTCTTCATTTACCTGCACCGTATTTCAACTTTATAAAGATAATTCTTGATAAAATCAAGATACAAGAACCTACTTGACTTTACAAAGTGTTTTCTTTATTTTGTACTGACACATAATGATAGCTCAACGCCAACATCAACTAATGGCTCCCCAAGAGTATCTAGAATGGGAGGAACAACAACTCGTTAAATACGAATATATTAACGGAGAAGTCTTTGCAATGACAGGGGGAACTATCCCTCATAACGATATTGCCCTTAACCTTGCATCCGCCCTCAAAAATCACCTCCGAGGTAAGGGATGTAAAGTTCAGATGGCAGATGCCAAAGTGGGAATTTCGCCTCAGGGACCTTTTTATTATCCAGATGTGATGGTTAGTTGCGATCCGCGAGACCAAAGAATGCGTAAAGTTATTTATCATCCCTGTTTAATTGTAGAAGTGTTATCTCCAAGTACAGAGGCTTTCGACCGTGGTCAGAAATTTAGACATTACCGTCGGATAGATACCTTAAAAGAATATATTCTCATTGATGCCGACAAAATGAATGTGGAATGCTATGGCCTCAATGAGAACGTAAAATGGGAACTCACTTCTTATTCGCTTGAAGAAACAACAGAAGATAAAATAGAAATAGAGGTTCACCTAACCAGTGTTGATTTTCGTTGCCCTATTTCTTTGCTGTATGAAGATGTTGTTTTTCCTGAAGATAATTTAGAAGAGACTCCTAATGACTAGCTTTGTTCATAAACTATAGCAATCCCCCGCTTCCGAGCGTGAAAACTGAAGACACAAATCCCCAACGCGGATTTATTTATAGATTTGCTCCCGGGTTGTCGATCGCATCAAACGTGCCACCAAATAAGCGTTCGTGAATCATGTCACTACCCAGAAAGTCGTGTGGGAAGCCGAGTTCAATCTGACTCACTTCATCTAAACGTTGTAATTGTGCTGCTGTTAATGTGACATTGAGGCAATCTAAATTATCTTTGACTTGTGATACCTTACGGGCACCAATAATCGGAATAACAACACCTTGTTGCAAACACAGCCAAGCCAAGGCAACTTGTGAGGGAGTGCAGCCGATTTCTTGTGCAACTTGACTGACGACTTCGGCAATTTTCAAATTCCGTTCTGGTATGTCTGAGCCGCGAGAATTTGCTGATTGTCCTTCACCTTGATTATACTTGCCCGTTAAGACTCCACCTCCTAAAGGTGACCACGGCGTGACTGCTAAATCAAAAGCTTTTGCCATTGGCAGCAGATCGCGTTCTGGAGTGCGTTGAACCAAACTATACTCTATTTGCAGTGCGACAAATGGCGTCCAGCCATAACACCGTGCCAAAGTGTTCGCTTCCGAAACAATCCAAGCAGGTGTATCGGAAATTCCGATATATAAAACTTTGCCTTGACGCACCATATCATCTAGTGATCGCATCACTTCTTCAATAGGAGTCATGAAATCCCAAGCGTGCAGCCAGAATAAATCGATGTAATCTGTTCCCAATCTCTTCAGGCTACCTTCAAGTGATTGCATCATGTTCTTGCGATGATTGCCACTGCCGTTGGGATTATTTACATGATTGTTCATCTCTAAGGGAAACGAGTATTTTGTTGCCACGACAAAGCGTTCGCGATCCGAAGCAATGAACTCACCAACTGTTTTCTCGCTCGTACCATCAGTGTAGCCGTTTGCAGTGTCAATAAAGTTACCACCAACTTCCACAAAAGTATCAAATATCTGACGGCTTTCATCTTTAGAGGCACCCCAACCCCATTCTTCTCCAAACGTCATCGTGCCTAGACACAGTTCAGAGACTCGGAGTCCACTTTTTCCTAATAGCTTATAGCGCATGATTGTTCTCTATTGATGTTAATGATTTACTGGTAAATAGAATGCAAGCTTGAATATCTTCAGGACGTAGCCCCTCGTATTCAAAGAGAATTTCTGCGATCTTTGCACCAATTGCTATGCAAATTCAGGACATACTCAACGCTCAAGCAGGTTTCTCTAATTACAGGCTTTCCTGCTAGCACTTTTTGCTTGAAGACAATAGGTTATAGTAATTGCTCATTTGCCATTATACAGATTTTGTATGGTGTATAAAGT
>JAQYWN010000857.1 GCA_029379265.1 Rhizonema sp. NSF051 | reverse complement strand
AGCGCAGCGTTAGCGAGTCTTCTCCCAAGGGGAGACGCTTCGCGAACGAGCGTCAGGGCTGTTCGCCCTGACAATGTGGTGTACCTCATTCAAACGAAACCCGCTATAGATACCATTGCGCGTCTTGTCTATCTCCTAACTTCTTTAATAGTCTTGCACCACCCCGTTGACGACAGGTTTAACTTCAGAATTATCAGTGAATGGATTGGTTCCACCACTCCAGTTAAAGTCGTTGATTTGGAAGCTGATGCCGCCTAATTGCAAATCTGGATTGTAGCGAAGGGTAATTCCATAAGTACGGCGACTATATTCTACAATGTAATCGGTGCTAATGCTTCGTCCGGTATCTAAGTTGATGGTTGCTTGAAAGCCCAAACGAAATGGGCCATAGATTTGCTGTACCAAGCCTGCCGTGAGGACTCTGTTATCTACAGAGCGATCAAACAAAAAAGGTGATAAGCCACCGTTGAAACCTTGGGAGTATCTAATATTAAAGGCGCTATAATCCAAAAAGTCTCGCGAGTCATGACCAATCTGTCCTTCTAAACCAATCGTAGCACTAAGGGTGGATTGGTTGTCACCACTGCCATAATAACTGGTGACACCAGAGAGGGAGGCAACTCCGCGAAGGAAGGGAACGATTGGGGTTGCCGTGTATCGCAATCCTTGTGTAGGGGTGGCTGGTAATGGTTTACCGCGCCATAAAAAAACGCCCCCATCAATAGTGGCACTGGCTTGGATGCGACTTAGGGAGATGCGATCGTTTTGTCTGTTTGCAGAGAGTAAGTCTTGGCGATCTGTATTGGCGTTAATGTACTGTGCCCCTCCTTGATATCTCAGGGTTAAGCCTGTAGTCCCTAAAGGAATGATTGGAGAGGTAATGACACCGCCAATACTACTTTGAACTGTTTGATAACCAAGGGAACCATTATATAGGCGATCGCGGTAACTTGATTCGAGTGTCACAATGTAAGGGTTGACGGCGCTTAATCCTTGACGCAGGCGCAAACTTGCCCGCAGTAAGTCTGGCAATCTTCCCGAATCTAGAGTTGGTAAAACTGCATAACCCTGGATCACCGTCTGCGGACTTAAGACAGCATTAAGTCTTGTCTTTAAACCAAAAAGATCTGTTATACCATTAGGGTTGCTAAATGCTTTCTGAACGAAGAACTGAGGTGTTAGGCTAAGACGAACCGATTCTGTGTTTATCGGTTGGAAAGTACGTTCAATAAATATACCTCCTCGTTGCCCTGAATCATAGCCAACGGAAAATAGTGTAGGGCTTACATCACGTTGTCTACGATCAATGACTTGTTCATCTCGAGGGATAGGGACAGAGAAATTTTGGTCAAATACTAGACGCTGTCGTACTGTCTTCAGGCGATCTACTAATGGTGATTCTCGTGTGAGAGTTATTTTATCTGCACGTAACTCCAATTCTGGTGGGGAAAATGGATCGTTGGTGATCCGAACATCTCTTGCCTGCCAGCCTTGAGGATAGAAATCAACATTTGCGGCTTCAAAACGCAGTCGCTTAATTATTCCTCCCGGTTGGGTGGGATTTCCTCTACGACCTACATTAACATTAACTCCTGCACGACCGCTTGCTTGTAGCGGCTGATCGGCTGCGATGCGATCGCTTAAAGGAGCCAGTGATACTCCACCTGTTGTCAAATTAGGGGATGGATTTGTGTCGAAAGAGAAATCTCTTTGGGCTGAGGGTACATTAATCTCGCCTCTGCCACCTCGCAAATTTCCGCTATCTTGGATAAAGTTGTACGTAAAGCGTTGTCCGCGCAGTGTTTGATCGCCTCGCCTCAACACGATATTCCCATCTCCCACTGCAAACAAGTTGTCTAAACTAACTTGCAAGCGATCAGCATTCAAGACAGATCTATCATATCGGACGACTACATTACCAACTGCGGTGACAACTCGTCGCTGTGAGTCGTACTCCTGTCTATCGGCAATAACTTCAATAACTTTCGTTGTTTGTACGGTTGGAGTTGTTTTTAATGGTAAATTTTGTTGCTCTTGGTTGTTACGGGTGGGAAATGGCAATTGAGCTGTTTGGCTGCGAGACTTGAATACTATAGTAGAAGGAGTTGGCGGTTGATTTGTTTTGCTTTGAGAGTTGAATTCTACTTTGAATGGTTCTGTTTGTCCAACACTCGGCGATTGCACAGTGTTCGTATCACTCTGCTCTCTTTGTTGAGCTAATTTTTCAACTAAGAGTTGGGCTTTGGAGTGAGATAAGCTTTTACTTTTCGTCAGAGTTGAAGTAACTTGCTGGCTCACATCAGGGTTGCTATCGCCTTCAACCTGCTCTATGGGATAACCGATTCCTAGCCCATCGCCTAAGGAAGCCGCACTTTTAGCTGGAGTCATCGGTGAAAATTCCGGTGGCAAAGTTTCTGGCTGACTGGGGATCGGCAGTGTTTCGGCAACAGTTAACTGATTTTTCTTTTGGGGATCTCTAGAAGTTCTAGGAGTTTCCTTTTGTTCCTCATTCTGTTTTTGCTGCGTCTTAATGTCAGTTTCTAAGCATGACACACAAGATAATCGTCCCATAGAAAGGGGATAAGCAGCAGGTTGTGAATGTTCAACAGAAGAAGATGTTGCAGGCGGCAGAACAGGATGAAGCATATTTCAGCACAATCAAGCTAACAAACAGCCAAATTAAACAGTCGGAAGGACCAACTACACATTTTGCCTTCCGACTTTGCCTTCTGCCTAGCCTACTCTAAGCGCTTTCACGCTTATCTCGTCTGGGGCAACTTGCTGAAGAGAGAGGATATTTATCCGTGTTCTGACATTGAGGAGGAAATTATCAAACTCTAGTTAAAAGTCTATAATTCTCTACCTTTTAGCAGTTGCGGATAATTTATCGCTATTCTACTCCAAATCGCGACGACCGGGGTTGCGTGCGGGATCGCTTGACAAAAACCCAAAAACAAAAGTACCGACAAATAAAGCAACAACTACATAAACGATGATTTTTAAAGTCAGCATGGGGAAAATCTCCTTTGGCTATGGGTAGCTTAAAGTTTAAAAGATAACCTTTCTATCTTACCGAAATCTCATCCCTTTTTTGGAGGTGAGATCGGGATTATAGAGGAGACATAAACAAGGAAAGTGGGGGAATTGGAGAAAAATCTTTCTCCCACTCCCCCTCTTTCCTACTTAGTAATCTCTTGTATCTTTTATACACGATCCCCATTCCCCTTGATCAGGTTCAATGAGAAAGCGGCTTTCCGTTACTATAGGTTTTTTGAGTTGACTTGTAGATGTGCTAGGGCAGAAGTTTTGGACTTGTTAGTGTTCTCGACGTTAATGAGCCGTTGAGGTTTCCAAAGGGGAGATTTTTTCTCAATCTGACACGGCTCCCTTGTAAAAGCGGAGAAAAACAATGTCTTTGAGTTTTCACATCCCTAATTACCGCTCATCAACTACCAACTATCACATATGCCGCGCCTAGCACCTTTATATACCAAGTAAGTTTTTATT
>JAQYWN010000087.1 GCA_029379265.1 Rhizonema sp. NSF051 | reverse complement strand
TCTTGCACTTAGTCATGGAATTGACATTCAAATTTCCAGGTGCAAGATCTGAGTTTAGAGTGGATAGACAGCCTCTCACTCGAATTGCTAAAAACAGTAGTATGTAGATTTTGCAAGATAGTTGAGTCTAAGCCAACACTGTGTGAATCATTTGCCCTCAACCAAGTCCTTTACCGCATGATTTCCGGTAATACCTTCACCGAATCGGCATCGAGAGTGGCACAAAGGACAGGCTGCAACAGGAAAACAATCCTTAAAGGATTAGATCAAGCAGTAGAGCAAAATATCCTTGAACTGAACTTGCGCTCTGGCACAAGCAACGAATATTCTTTTAAGCCAGTAGAGGATTGGCTACCGGAACCCGTAGTCCATAAAAAGGACACCCCTAAAGTCATCCCCTTGACTAGTACTGAGAATCCCGAAACACCAGTAGAAACCGAACCAGTCCAAAATTCGGATGACCCTAAGAAGGACCCAAACAGTGTTGTTGTTAATAAATTAATAAATAAACAACAACAACTTGAAGTTAGTATCCCTATCACGGACAACCCCTCGATTTGGCGCAGCTTACCGGATGGTAACCGATATGCTCAAATTCCTCCGATACATGACCAAGACACGGGGGTAGAAATCCAGCGGCAGATGGATGAAGAGGGATTGACGGCGCAGAAAGTTATTGGGAGAGCGATCGCCTTCAGCAAAATCCCCCTACTCATTCTAAAGACGCTGGCAAATGTTGGAAGCCGCTTACTGAATGCATGCTTTCAAACTGAATCTGAGCTTTTTAAAAGTGTTGGCAAACAGCCAGAAGAAGCTGAAGTGGTGGTGTCGCTGCAGCTTTCTCAGACTCTAACAGTGATGGGTGTGATTTTGACAACACCTCAAATGCATTATTGCCTAACTGAGTATGGGGAAGACGCAATGTTAGATGCGACAGTTCAACTGAGGAAGACTGGAGAGATTGTCACTCAGGAGGATAAAGAGGGCTATTTTTTGAATTATTTGCAAAATACTATCAGGGGTGTACCTCTTGAAGTAAAGCAACGTTCGGTTATAGCTTCTAAAAAACCAGGTATGACAGCGGTTAAGAGCGTTACGAATAGTAGTGCAGCTCCATTCCCCACTGAAATCATGCTCCTGTTGAAAAACGCTGAGATTCATTTAGTCCCAGCCAAGGCGGAGAAATTGTGGGCAGCGTATTCGGAGAAGTTTGTGGAGGCGATCGCTTACGTTGATCAAAAAACGAAAGAAGGCAAAGTCACTAATCGTGAAGGGTACTTTGTGAAGTGTTTGGAGGAAGGTTGGTTATTGAAGAAGCCGGAACCTGAAAAGCGAGATTCTTCTTTAATGACACTTGAGCAGCAACAATGGTATGAATGGGCGTGCATGACTGGAATATGTGTCAATACTCCGGTCAAGGATTTACCCACCAAAATGGGGGTATTGGCAGTGTTGATTCCTATTATTGATAGGCGACAATTTGACCCACCGTATGATCTTGTGGCGATTGATGTGGCGATGCGGGAGTATCCAATTTCAGATAAGGAAGTTTAGCTCGACTGCTAGATGTTCAAGTATTAACTGCTTAAAATAGATTTCTAAACAAGACCAAGTGTACCGATTGTTATCTGGTATTTGGGGCATCATGTTGGTCATCAGAAAAGTTTGGGAATTGTCAGAGGCATTCATTGTGCTCTAGCACGTTCAAAGTCTACTTTACCTTTGCAGTTGCGCTCGACTGAGGAGAGCGATCGCTCTGTTCATAGTATCGTGTGAAGGAGGTTTGCGTTCTTGGTGTATTGTGGCGATCGCTTTCAGTAAAATCCCCCTACTCGTTCTAAAGGCACTGGCAAGTGTTGGAAGTCGGTTACTATAGGTTGGCTTCGGTCAGGTTGGCACGGGAGCAGATTGGTACAACCCGGCTTTTTAGGCGTAGGTCGTATTTGGGTTTATGGTCATTGGGAACACCGTTAACCGTCAGAAGATTCGGCGGGGGAGGGCATTTATTAATTTGTACTGCGCGTAGCGTCCTTCACCTTTGATTGATCCGAGAGAGCTACGCGTGGGTTTACCCAAACAATTTTACTCCTAACACATTTCTTTACATTTCGTTCGACTACATCTGTTTCATCTCTTCAAAATTGTGTTAATCTATAGGAAATCAAGGCAATTAAAGCATTTCAGCCCCTTTCAGGTGATAAGTGGGGGTTAAGTATACCCCAAAGTCTATTCAAAATCTCATCAAAAAATAACTCCCACACGGGGTATACATAGGGGCTACTTAGGGTATATTTAAGAAATTGCGGTATTGTACCCTAATTGACCCCCATGAGTTCTAAAAGTATTCATCCCAATCAAAAGATTTTCTGTGCCGGTTTCGATAATGGATATGGCAGCGTCAAGCTGTTAGTAGATGGTTTCGATGTAATCCGAATTCCGAGCTATATTTCATTTGAAGAGATGGAGGATGTACCTGGCAGGGTAGTTTTCAATGGTAATGCCTATACTGTAGGTGAGTCGGCTTTTCGTACTGGATATTACTTTGAACGTAATACTGACTCCAACGTTAACAAAGTTAACAACGCCTTAATCACTTTATTGGGCGCTTTGGCTCATCTGCCACACCGTAAAGTTTGGCATTTGAAGTTAGTTGTCAGTTTACATGATGTTGACTTAGCACCAAATTTGTGTCAAGTGCTTAATGGTGAATATCAACCAATACTTGCTGGGAAGCTATCTGATGTTAAGTTAGAAGTCCTTAAAGTTGTACCTGAAGGAATGGGTGCTCTGTTTGGACGACAACTCCCCAAAAAGTTAACAGTACTAGATTTTGGTAATGGTACAACCCTCTATTCTCGTTACAACGTAGGGAAAAAAGAAGTGCATACTCCATATGCTTTTGGGGTGGAAGTACTTATTAGTGAAATTGCCAAGAAGATGAAACATCTCAACGGTGGGAAGTTTGGAGATTTATCAAAAATTCGCTTTTGTTTGGAAATGGGACATACCAAGTACAGCCGTGACATTGACATTAAAGATGTTTACACTGCTTGTCTCAAGGAGTGGTCTGACGGCTATCTTAAAAAACCTGTTAATCTTGCTCTGGATGCTAAACATCAAGGCGATGTAATTTGGGCAATTGGTGGTGGTTGTTTACTTCCTGGTTTTAAGAAACTCTTAGAAAAAAATGACTTTCACATTCTGGAGAATCCTGTGGAAGCTAATTCTGCTGGACTCTTGCAGATGGCTCTTACCTTGAATAGTGCTGCCAATGTCAGTAGAGAATCCCTAGGAGTGTAGTATGGTTTCGCCACAAGATAAAACACCAGAAAAAATCCGGATTAAGGATAGCTACCGTGAGCGGATCTTTGATGAATCACAACAATTAGGTAAAAGCTACCTGGAAACACTTTATTTTATTATTGATTGCTACTTTGCTTTTAAACACGGTGTATTTCCTATGCAATCTGAGATCAAGTTAAAACCCCAACCGCAACCCCAATCCCAACAGAAGCGGACATTAGCTCACGAGACTCAGACTCCATCTACAAACGTACCGATAAAAGAAGATAACGGTGAAAGTATTACACTTGATTGGGATTTGTGATAAGGCAGAAGTACGTTCATAGCAGTGTGTCCGTATTTCTGCCTTCTGTTCGGTTTAATTCCACCCTTAAATACGGTACGGAGCGTGCGAATTTATTTGTTAAGGCTGGCTTTTGAAGCAATTCGGGAAGAAAGCAAGGGGAGCTTTCTTGAGTAGAGGTACAGGGGGGAAAGATATAATTCTTCACCAACTCTTTCCTCCCTTGCCTCCCCTGCCTAAAAACTGCTTCCCCTACCTAAAAACTGCACAGACGTGCCGTATTGCCCTACGCCCTACACCCTTTTCATTAAATCTTCGATCCCAGAAAGTAGAGTATCTAACTTTGCCAGTCTTTTTTGGTCATGCCAAATATCTGATTTCTTCAATTGTTGACCAATCTGAGAATACCTCCGAACATAACTGGTACTGGGTATTTCCTTTTGAGAATTATTTAGTTCTTGGATTTTCAGTTTAATTTCACTCAAACTCAAATTCTCGGAGACTGCTAGGGACAACAATGTTTTTCGCGGCTCCTCATTTTTTACCCTGGCGATCGCCCTGGCTTTTGTGTACTCAATCTGCCCACAGCGTAGTGCCTTCAAAATTTCCTCAGGCAGATTCAGCAATGGTAAACGACTGGTACGAAACGATTCTGCCGAGAAACGACCAACACCATCTAGAACTGATTCGATAGTTTGAAGTTGGAGGAAAACGTTTTCCTCCAATTCTTGATGACGATTTTTCGCATGGTTGGCACGATGCAAGAGCGAACAAACCTGCTCATTACTGATCTTGAGTGTAATCGAAAGCAGATCTAGGATTGCCTCAGTTTCTTCTACTGGGTTTAAATCTTCTCGTTGTAGATTTTCGAGCAGAGCGACTTGGAGAGCCTGTAAGTCGTCAAGCTCCCTGCTAACGATTGGAACATGGGATAATTGGAGTTCTCTAGCGGCTCGATAGCGCCGTTCCCCTGCAACTAACTCATAATTTCCGGTTGGCAATGGGCGAACCAACAATGGTTCGAGAATTCCATATGACTGAATTGATTTGACTAACTGAGCTTGCTTATTGGGGTCAAAGTAACGACGGGTTTGTTTGGCTGGCAGTTGAATTTGTTCAATTAGTATCGTTTGGGGAGATTGAACACTTGCTGGATCATCTAGAAATTTTTGGGCAATACTTGCCGCCAGCCCTTGAGTTAGGGGTTGCCTTGCTTTAGTCATTCAAAATCTCCAAGGCTTTCTTAAATAGTTGCTCAATTTCACGTTTAGCAATTCCTGCTGTAGAGCCAGATAAATCAAAGACTGTAGCATTTTGTCCGTAGCAGTCAGCAATAACTTGTCTTTGATGAAGCACATCTTCTAGAACAATGACATTTGGCATCAGCCTTAACACTTCTATCGCTTCATCCTTTAATTTAGTTCCCTTGATTGCACGATTCACAAACATTACCGCTTTTGGTTCTCCGCGACGAATTCTTTGAGCTTGCTGAATTAGCCGCACAGTATCGGAAGCACTTTCGAGATCTACACCCGTTGGCTGACACGGAACCATCACTAAGTCAGCTGTTAAAACTAATACTCTTGTTGTTTCAGACAGCGCCGCTGGACCATCAGCAATTACCCAATTGTAGCTTTCTCTCAATAATGGTAATTCATCTAACAGGGCATCAGGTGCTTGAATAATCTGCCAAGGAACATCCTTTTCTAATCGAGAGAGCCACTTAGAAGATGAGCATTGAGCATCAGCATCTACAAGCAGTACCGATTTATTTTGCTTTTGCAGCCAGCGTGCTAGATGTACGGCAATTGTTGACTTTCCCGCTCCTCCTTTCTGATTAATCACTGCGATGATCGGCATGACTTCGTTTAAAAACACACACTACAGTTTACAGCAATCGACGCATCAAGCGGTGATGCGGATAAGGCTTTTGGGTCAACTAAGACGCAAAGCTCGCCGGATGGAGTATTCCACCCGGCAGACTTTGCGCGATTGCTGTGGATGTTTGCTCTTCAAAGTTTTAAACTCACCAATATTTGATAGTGATCCCCAACGCTACTAAATCGACTACCAGCAACGAAATCAGTAATTATAGTACATAATTACTGTAGTAGTCTGCAATGAAATCGCGATCACTAATCAATGTCCGCCGCACCAAACGCTCAAGACCAACCAACCAATACAACTCCCCGATCTGAAACAATATCGGGAGTCGTCGAGCGTGTAACCTATTACTCCCAAGAGTCAGGCTATACGGTGGCGCGGCTAGTGCGTTCACGAGAGTCTGAACTGACCACTATTGTAGGGAGCTTCGCTGACATTCAACCAGGACAAACGCTGCAACTGTTGGGTTTTTGGCGAGAACATCCCCAGTACGGTCCCCAATTTCAAGTTGTTCAATACCTTGAAACCAAACCTGCCACCCTCACAGGTATCGAGAAGTACTTAGGTAGTGGACTCATTAAAGGCGTTGGTCCTGTCACCGCTAAACGCATTGTCTCTCACTTTGGACTCTCAACCCTTGAGGTTATTGAAAATCAAATAGAGCGCTTAGTTGAAGTCAAAGGTATAGCAAAAAAGCGCATTAATCTGATACAGAGGGCTTGGTCAGCGCAAAAAGCCATCAAAGAAGTGATGGTCTTTTTGCAGGGACATGGTGTTTCCACAACTTATGCTGTCAAGATATATAAGCAGTACGGGGATGCGGCGATCGCCACAGTCACCCAAAACCCTTACCAATTAGCAACTGATATTTATGGTATTGGGTTTATGACTGCCGACAAGATTGCTCGCTCTTTAGGTGTGCCACCTGACTCAGAGTTTAGATATCGTGCTGGTATGACTCATGCCTTGGGTGAAGCATCTGAAGATGGACATTGTTATTTACCCCAACCAGAACTCATTAAGCAGGTGACTGAGTTGTTGAAAACTGAGTCTCATCGACCAGCAGAGGGAGCCATCGCATTAATTATTCAGAATATGGCTTTAGCTTCGGAGTTGATTCGCGAAAAAAGCGCGGAGCAGATACTACTTTGTTACAAACCGAGCTTCTTCCATACAGAACTTAACCTGGCACAGTTATTAAAACAACGTTTAATCCAACTCACTAACCCAGATATGGAGCGTGTTCGTTCCTGGATTTACCGCTACACTGCATCTCGCAACATTGAACTTTCAGAGCAGCAACAGCTTGCAGTGGAGATGGCAGCTTATTCCCAAATCACGATTTTAACAGGTGGCCCTGGCACGGGAAAAACGTTTTGTGTGCGTACTATTGTGGAATTATGGAAAGCGATGGGGAAATCTATCGCTCTGGCGGCTCCTACTGGGCGAGCGGCTCAGCGATTATATGAAATGACGGGGTTAGAAGCGAAAACTATACATCGAATGTTAGAATTTGACCCCAAGACAATGGGTTTTAAGCGTAATACTGAAAATCTGTTGTCCTCAAGAGCGCTCGTCATTGATGAAGCGAGCATGCTGGATTTATTCTTAGCACATTCAGTGGTGCAAGCTTTATCGTCAAATGCTCAGCTACTGTTGGTAGGAGATATCGATCAGTTACCGTCGGTTGGACCTGGAAACGTACTTTCTGACCTCATAAACTCTGGTCAAGTTCCAGTAGTAAGACTTACTCAGGTGTTTCGTCAAGCCCAACAAAGTGCAATTATTACCGCGGCTCACCAAATTAATCGCGGTCAGTACCCGAAAATGGAGCCAGTGAGCGATGCCCCAATTTCCGATTGTCTTTGGCATGGTGGCGGACATGAACCAGAACACGGGGTACAGGCGATCTGTGAATTGATTAACGGTTTGATTCCCCAGCTTGGGTTTAATCCAGTGACTGATGTTCAAGTATTATGCCCAATGACACGGGGTATTGTGGGTACTCGCAATCTCAACGGTGTATTGCAGCAGTTAATTAATCCCCCTAATTCAGATAAGGTTGAGATAACTAGGGGTGGGATGACTTTGAGAGTGGGCGACCGCATCATCCAGCAAACCAACGATTATGATCGCGAAGTCTTTAATGGTGATGTAGGATTTATTACCAACATTGATACAGAAGAGCAAGAAGTGACCGTACAGTATCTAGAACGCAGTGTCATCTATGACTATGCTGACTTGAATGAAATTGCTCTTGCCTGGAGTGTTAGTATCCATAAAAGCCAAGGTTCTGAATACTCGGTGGTCATCTTGCCCCTATATATGCAACACTACATGATGTTGACACGGAATCTATTTTATACGGGTTTGACTCGGGCAAAAAGGTTGGCGATCGTTATTGGTCCGAAAAAAGCGATTTCTCTAGCTTTGCGTTCTACTGACAGGCAACAGCGTTATACTCAATTACAACAACGGTTAGTTCGTGCGTTTTCTGCTGATGGAGTAGTAGTCAATTCTATCCTAGAAAATTAAACTCTTGTTATTTCGGTAGAAAAAATAGAAGCGAGCTTTGGTTTAAAATTTCTGCATAAATTGTTTGTAGTTTGTAGTAATTTATGACCCCAGCACAACAACAAGAAATTATGGATCTACGGGCATTAAATTTAACACCCAAACAAATAGCCCGAAAACTAGGTCTCAAAGTATCATCCGTTAATGCAGTGATTCAAAATCAAGCACAGAAAACTACATTAGATAGATTAGTTTCAGGAGAACTAGACCCCGTATATCAGTGTTTAGCTTCGGAAAGTCTGATTCAATTGTTACCGAAAAATTTACCAGAAAACAACACCAAAAATCTGTTGAAAAAAATCCTGCCAGCAAAAAACAATAACGATACTGATCGCGGTTTAGGATTGGTAGTTATTGCAAGGGTTGCTCGATACAATCAAATCACCCTTTGTAGTTACCTTTTAGATGTCTGGTGCTTGGGTGTTAAAGATACCATGCCACCACGTACAGTAGACAGGATCAAGTTTAGAGAAGTTGTGGAAGAATTATTCAGTTTATTTCCCGGAAAGCCGCAAGAGGTTTCCCTTGAAGTTGCCCAAGGAATGATATTTAGTGCAAGTGAATACTCAGAAAGCTTGGGATTTCAACCACACAAAGACTTTGAGAAATCGCGCTCGCACATCGGAGAATGGGATAGGACAATACGTATTGAATGTGGCCGTGATGGGAAACCATTCTATATCAGTGGTCCCCACGATAACCCCCAAAAAATCATAGAAACATTGAACAAAAGCAGGGGTGAAGGTAATTTTGATTTTATGATTGGTTCAGCTCCTATTGAAGATGATTTTTGGTAAATGCAATTTGATTGGTTAGAGTGCGTAATAATAAGAGTTTTGGGATTGCGAACGCGAGTGTGTCTATGTCAACAGAAGGCGATAGCAAAGGAACCAACCCAATAACTGCTGCACGTAACTGCGCGTTGTATTTAACGATTGGATTCAATACGGTTGTGGACAGTTGCTGTTAAACATTATTATTCAGAACAAATAGATTTTCATTGATTACAGGCTGCTACTCTACCACTTGTGCTTTGTTTATGACAAAATGGCATTTAAGCTGGCAAGAATTGTTTGCTATTGAGTATCGTGAAGTCGTTATATGTAATGGTCAGCAGAAACATAGGGCAGATTTGTGCTTGCCTCAACCAGATGAAAGCTTGCTGATTGTTGAGTTCCAGCACAGTCCCATCAGCACCGACAAAATTTGTGAGCGTGAGCAATTTTATACTCAAATTGGTTATTTGCTGTGGGTCTTTGATGCTAGAGAGTTCTCTATACAGTTAGCCCCGAAATCACACAATAGTGACATTTACCAATTCAGTTGGTCACCACCGCGTCGGTCGCTATGGGCAATTAATAGTGGATTAGCTCTTGACTTTGGTCATGTGATTCTGCTAATTGCACAAGCCCATCAACGTCATGGTAAGCGGACACCGTGTGGAGGTTGGGGTTGGCTTTACCACAGGTCAGAATTTGTGAATATGCTGTACAAGTTTACTACACACTTTACATTTGACCGAAGTAAATCCTTATGGGAGATAAAAATTAGGGGTGCGACGACACCGCAACTCAAGGCAGCGACAAAGCTTGTATCCCAAGCTGATTCTACGATTATCGAGTTCGACGCATTGTCTGAGTTAAAAAAGCAGTTGCCCAATGTAAATCAATTGGCACTCCGAGGTGCATTAGCCGCAGCTTGCCTTGAAGCAGGTTATCTCAAGACTCGTGTACTTCAACAGTATTCAGCTTGGGTTAAAGATATTTAAACTTGCTCATCCCAAGCGGCAAATACAACTCACTCCTATAAGTTGGTCCAATGTGCCTGTTGATTTTCATCAATTATGCCTACCATTACCACCCTGTTGTAATAAATACTGCCAGATTCTCTGGATCTCAGCTTGCCAAGCTTGACGGTCAATGGCTGCCTGTTGTCTATCTGCCGTAGCCTGTTCTCTGTCTCGTTCAGCTTGTTGTCTATCTCTTTCAGCTTGTTCTCTGTCTCGTTCAGCTTGTTGGGCTAATAATCGGAAGTCGGTTGCTGGACGTGTGTTGGAAAACAGAATCCGCGCTTGTTCAAGGGGAAAATAAACTTAATTCAGAAGCTGCTGAAGTGGTGGTGTCACTACAGCTTTCCAAAACTTTAACAGCGATGAATGTGATTCTGAGTTCAGAACAAACGCGTCGTTGTTTAACCGAATATGGTGAAGACGCGATGCTAGAGGCTGCGGTTCGACTTAGGAAGACAGGGGAGATTGTTAGTCAACAAGAGAAAGAAGGTTACTTTTTGAACTACTTGCAAAATGCAAAGTCTGCCGGGCGGAAGCTTCCGTCCGGCGAGCTTTGCACTGTCAGAGGTGTGGCGATTGAGGTTGTAACTCCCAAAAAACCTGGCATGACAGCTGTTAGGAACATTGGTTCAAAGGAGGCTGCAACATTCCCCACTGAAGTCATGCAAATGTTGAAGAATGCGGAGATTCATTTAGTGCCAGCTAAGGCAGAAAGGTTGTGGGCAGCATATTCGGAGAAGTTTGTAGAAGCGATCGCTTACGTTGATCAAAAGACGAAGGAAGGCAAAGTAACCAACCGTGAGGGATACTTTGTGAAGTGTTTGGAAGAAGGCTGGTTGCTAAAGAAGCCGGAACCTGAGAAACGAGATCCTTCTTCTCTGACAATTGAGCAGCAACAATGGTATGATTGGGCGTGCATGACTGGGATATGTATCAATACTCCAGTCAAGGATTTGCCTACAAAAATGGGGGTGTTGGCAGTGTTGATCCCAATCAAAAACAGGCGACCATTTGACCCGCCGTATGACTTGGTAGCGATTGATGTGGCGATGCGGGAGTATCCGATGTAAGTCATCAGGGGAGCGATGCGATAAGCGTTGGCTCGGGTTTTAATTCTCAATTATGTAGCTATATTCTCAATAAAAAAAATTTTTTCGCTTCGTTGCGAGCCGGAAATAGGTTGATGTGATTTACTAATGGACACTAAGTTTATCTACCGTTTACTGTCTATCCCTGTAACCCTCCTTTTCTCTTTAAGTTTTGACCGAAAGATGGCTAAAACTTCTGTAGAAATGTTAACTGCATCTGCACAGATACCTCAACAAGACCGAAATGAAGCTTCACGACTGTACAAAGCAGGTGTCCAGCTGTATCGTCTTGGAGAGTTACAAAAGGCGTTAGAGACGTTTCAACGAAGCTTAGTTATTGTCAGAAATAGTAAACTTCAAGATAAAGCTAACATCCTGAACTACATTGGGCAAATATATCACAGTTTGGGACAGGATACAAAAGCAGTCTTAGCCTATGAGCAAGCCTTAGCAATTTTTAAGCAAACAGCCGAGCCTCGTCAAGATGGTGCTAATACTTCACGCATTAATCAAGGCATTACTCTCAGCAACATTGGATTAAGTTATCAAAGTTTGGGACAGTACGGCAAAGCGTTAAAATTTCATTCCTCAGCGTTAGCAATATTTAAACAAGTCGGCAATAAAAGTCGCGCTCGCCTTGCACGCATTGGTGAAGGGACAACACTAACCTATATCGGCGGACTTTACAACAGCATAGGAGAGTATCCCAAATCACTGCGTTTCTTAGAGCAAGCAAGGGCAATTACTAAAGAGGTGCGTAACCTTTCTGGTGAGGGACTTGCTTTGAGAAATATTGGGGAAGTGTATGATAATTTACAACAATACCCGAAAGCAATTTCATTTTTACAGCCAGCTCTGCAAATTGCTCTACTATCCGGCGATCGCTCTGAAGAAGCAGCCAGCTTGCTTTCTCTAGGGAGAGTTTACAACAATTTGGGACAAGAAACCAAAGCATTAGAATTATATCAGCAAGTTCTGACAATTTCCCAAAAATTAGGTTATCGCCGGATAGAAGGTGCAACCCTTCATGAAATGGGGACAGTTTATCAAAATCTTAAGCAGTATCCCAAAGCATTAAAACTTTATCAACAAGTTCTCGCTATTACTATAGAACAGCTTGACCCCCCAGCAGAAGCATTAACCCGCACCAGCTTTGGTAGCACCTTGCTGGAAAGTGGTCAAGCTGCTGCTGGTGCAAAAATGCTCCTGAGCGCAATTAATATTTGGGAATCTCTGCGACCGGGATTAACTGATGTTTATAAAGTCTCAATTTTTGAGACTCAAGCTAAAACTTACCGTCAACTGCAACAAGCTATGATTGCTCAAGGTAAAATTAATTCAGCTTTAGAAATTGCCGAACGGGGTAGAAGCAAAGCCTTTGTAGAGTTATTAACATCACGGTTATCGGCAAATTACAAAAATCCACCCACTATTAAACAGCTAACAATCGACCAAATCAAGCTTCTTGCCAAAAAAGAAAAAGCTACACTTGTTGAATATTCGATTATTTCCGATAAACTACTTTACATCTGGGTAGTTCAGCCCACAGGTGCAGTTGCATTTAAGCAAGTTGACCTCCCATCTATATCTATAATAGAACTTGTTAGGAGTAGCCGTAAATCTCTTGGTCTTAGGGGACGTGGTGTACCCGCAAATACAACCGTAGATACAGTTCCTCAAATCGGCAAACTAAAGCAACTGCACAAACTTTTAATTGAACCAATTGCCAAATCATTGCCCACTGACCCCAATCAGCGTGTCATTTTCATTCCTCAAAATGAACTATTTCTAGTTCCATTTCCAGCACTGATAGACCATAATGATAAGTACTTAATCGAAAAACACAGTATCCTAACAGCTCCTGCAATACAGGTGCTACAGCTGACAAGCCAAAAACGAGAACGCTTAGGTGGGGGCATTTTTACGTCAAGACAAGGCAAAGATGCTTTAGTAGTGGGAAATCCAATTATGCCGAGTATTGTCACTAAAACTGGTGAAAAAGCGCAGCAGTTACCCACTTTACCAGGTGCGGAAGTTGAAGCGGTTCAAGTTGCCAAACTCCTGAAAACTAGGGCAATGACGGGAAAATTGGCAACTAAAGCTTCTATATTGCAACAGATGAACCAAGCCAGAATTATTCATTTAGCAACTCACGGGTTATTAGATGATTTTAAAGGATTGGGCGTACCTGGTGCGATCGCTCTTGCCCCGGACAATACTGGTCAAATTAACGACGGTTTACTCACAGCTGATGAAATTCTCAATCTCAACCTCAATGCTGTATTAGTTGTCCTCAGCGCTTGCGACACGGGGGAGGGACGCATTACTGGTGATGGAGTTGTGGGATTATCTCGCTCATTAATTAGTGCAGGTGCATCCAGTGTTATTGTATCTTTATGGGCAGTGTCAGATGATTCCACAGAATTCTTGATGACTAGATTTTATGAAAATCTGCGGCAAAATCCCGACCAAGCTGTTGCATTAAGAAACGCCATGCTGACAACGATGAAACAATATTCACGTCCCCTTGATTGGGCTGCATTTACCCTTATTGGCGAACCGTAACAATTTATCGCAATTCCAATCAAAGACAGGCGACCATTTGACCCACCGCATGACGTTGTAACGATTGATGTGGCGATGCGCGAGTATCCAATGTAAAGGCAATTGTTGGGTGAAGAAACCAGAACTAGGCTTGATGCAATGTATAAGGTGATAAGGAATACGCAGTTTGTTGGGTAATGCGATAGCGCAATCGCCTGCACCTTTTTTCCATCTTGGCGAGCAGACCTACACCGACCTACTTCCCAGGTTTAGGCGGTAAGCCTAATTTTTTCCGAAATTCAGGATCGTAGATTCCTTGCTGCCAATTCTTGGCTTGTTTAACTTGATCGGGTGTTAAGTTTTTGGCATTAGTAAGGTTAGTACATACTGTATTATTGTTAGAATCTTTTTCACAGCCAAATTCAGCATCTTTTAGGTCGGCATCAGAGAGGTTGACACCAGAGAGGTTGGCGGCAGAGAGATTGGCAAAATGGAGGTTGACACCATCGAGGTTGGCACCAGCGAGGTCGGCACCAGCGAGGTGGGCAGCAGAGAGGTTGGCACCAATAAGGATGGTACCATAGAGGTTGGTACCATCGAGGTTGGCACCAGTAAGGTTGGCACTTTTGAGGTTGACAACAGAGAGGTCGGCATCATAGAGGGCAGCACCAGAGAGGTTGACACCAGAGAGGCGGGCACCAGCGAGGTCGGCACCAGCGAGGTCGGCACCAGAGAGGTCGGCACCAGCGAGGTGGGCAAGAGCGAGGTCGGCACCAGAGAGGTCGGCACCAGCGAGGTTCGTTTTGTTAAGTGAAATATTATTTAATCTAATACCAAGTTTTACCAGATCGTGAAGTGCTGAGATTCTGGCAGGACTATCCATTTTTCCTTGAGCAGCATCAACAGTACTCCAAAGTTGTTTAACTGTTATCTGTCTCTCAGCAACAAATCCTAGAAATATCGTCAAAGCTACTAGGGGAATCAGGCCAAAGCCTACTAATTTTAAGCGATTATTCCATCTGTAGGAGATGCTTTTATGAATAAACTCACTTGCTAAACCTGATGATGTTCAATCATTACGGCTCTGAGTTGTTCAGTCCAAGCTTGACCGTTTTCATGCCACCATTGTTCGCATGCTTCTTGATCTTCTGGATTGGGAAGTTGGTCTTTGAGTTGTTGGAGCGATCGCTTTAACTCCGGGCTAAGGTCGAGGGTACGGTGGAGGATACGGACGAATTCGTCGAGGTTGAGGGTATGGTCGAGGCTACGGGTGACGGTAAGGTCTAAGTCGAGGCAGGCGCAGAGGAAGTGGGTACGGGAGTTGATACGATGGAATTTGAAGTCGAGGGTATAGGAGTGGCTGAAGGGAAAGAGGGAGAGGAGAGTAGGATCAAGGGTAACGTAGAGAGAGAAGTCGAGGGTAACGTTGAGAGAGAAGTTAAGGGTAGGGTTGATCAAGATGGCTCCGTAGAGGGCGAAGTATAAAGCACGAATGGCAGCCAGTTTACAAGGCACTTCTACAGACTTGGACTTTTGCTCAACCCAAGTGACGAACTGCTGCAATTTTTCATCTTTTGCTAGAAGCGCATCAATCTGCTGTTGCATCAGATGCAATAACTTATCTGCACTGTCTAAGGGACTTCCAGAAAATAAAATATAAAAGAGCCTCCGTAC
>JAQYWN010000856.1 GCA_029379265.1 Rhizonema sp. NSF051 | reverse complement strand
TTGCACTTAGTCATGGAATTGACATTCAAATTTCCAGGTGCAAGATCTGAGTAAAAGGATTATTGCGTTAGCGAAGCTCACCGAAGGTATCACTTCGTGCTGGGAGATCGAAGGTATAGTTTTCTTCAGTACATAACTGCTGAAGTTCTTTAAAAACTTGAGCTAGAGATGTTTTCGCAGTTTCTTGCCGCCAGTTTAAAAATTCTTTAAAAAGCTCAGGGTCTACAATTGCAGCTACGAATTCCTCTTGAGTATAAATTAGCTGAGGTTCTTGACTAGTCGCATTAATTATTGAAAGTAGCTGTTTTTTGGCTTCTTCAAGTGTCCATTTCATTGTAAAAATCTCCAATTGTTGGAAGCATTGAATATAGAGACTGTTCTCAAGTTAGCTTATTTTCCCAAGTGATCACATTCCACATTCCTGTGATATATACCCTGATTTAATTTAAGCAGACCTCACTTGTGGTGTTACGTCGTTGATATCAAAATCTCTCTAAAACTGCATTTTCTGAACTAATTTCCAATACACTCTCACTTGCTGCGGATTGAGCAGTGACTTGAGAAAACAGGGCTTCATACTGGGCGATCGCACTCTCAAAAGAATAGCGTTCGACGGCATACTTTCTGCCCACATCCCCTAACTTTGCGGCATAAGTAGGATTATTATACAACTCCAGTACTGCTGCAGCTAACTCGGATGGTGACTCAGGTGGAACAACAATACCGCCACCACTTTTTTTAATTGCACTTGCCGCAGTTCCAGTAGCAGGAACACTTCCTAATATTGGACGACCACTGGCTAACAGCAGGGGGATTTTAGAAGGCATATTGAAGTTTACCACATTGCGCTTTTGCACTACCAAACCCACATCTGCTGCCGCTAACATTGAGGGGAGTTCCGAACGCGGCTGCAATGGTACAAGTAAAACGTTTGTTGCTCCACACGCAATACAATCTAAGCGCAAACTCTCTAATGCTCTTGTTTCCCCTGCGATCGCAAACACGATTTCCGGAATATGACCTAATTTTGCTGCGGCTTTGATGACTGTTTCTAAACCTTGGGTGAGGGCGATGTTCCCGGAGTATAGTACGACAAATTTTTCTTCTAATTGATAGGCTGCACGAAAGTTATTGTTCTCACGAGGCTGAGGGCTGATAAAATTTACATCTACCCAATTAGGAATACATACCATTTTTTCGGTAGGTACTCCTTTACCTATTAAGTTTTTTACAAATCCATCCGCAATTACACTGATACTTTTTGCACTACGGTAGGCAAACTTTTCTAAAGCTTCAAAAGCACGAATAATAAATTTATTTTTAATTAGCCCCACGCTCACGGCGGCTTCTGGAAGGATATCTTGGACGTTCAGTACCACCGGGCAGTTGTATAAACGACCGAGGAGAGCTGCTGGGATGGATACCAGTAACGGTGGTACTGTGAGTAAAATCACATCCGGTCGTGGTCCCTTGAGAGCTTGTGGTAAGCTCGTGAACACGAAACTTAACTCCAGTAGCAGCCGATCTATCAAGTTGGGTTTAGACTTGATCCGCAGATAGCTGCGCTGAACGGTAACGCCATTTTTTTGTTCTGTAACGTACCACTTGCCGCGATAAGAGTTGTAAATCTGGCGCTGAGGATAGTTGGGCATACCTGTAATTACCCGCACTTCATGGCCTCTTGCCACCAATCCTTCTGCCATTTCAGTTATTAATGGAGCGATTCCAATTGGTTCTGGATCGTAATTATAGGAATAAATCAGAATACGCATTATCTGTTTGTTCTTTTCCTGATTAAATCACCCTGAGAGTATTAGCTTTCTGTTTTTCCATGCTTTTACTTAGTAATAAAAACACTTTATACGTGAGCGTACTAACGAGGTATGTTTCCCTAAAAGGTAGTGCATTCACTATATATTGTGGTGTATAGATATCAAAACTGTGTTTCAGTCAAATGAAGTTACAGTAAAGATTTGTATATATATCGTTGAAATTGGTAGTTGTCTGACTACGCAAAAACAAGCTTTCATCATGGCGTTCTTAACGAGAAATCCAGTTTTCTGAGATTATGAATGTTCTCAAAACTCCCACCTCAGATTGCCGTAGCAGAAATTAGACTTTAGATCGACGGCTATTTTTGCTGTTCAAGTATAGATTTGAAACACAATGTCCAATCATTTTAGTCTTTGTTATGAAACCCTATGCGCGGTTCATGCTGTTCTTTATCTTACTTACCACAGCAGTAGCTTGTAATCAAACTTGCGCTTCCATAGAAGAATCTTTACCTCAAGCTTCTACTCAATTGGTACAAAATCCAGCACAGTCGAAAAATATTATCCGTACCGAACCACTCTCACCCACACCTATCCGTATCAATCTCAGTAATTTACCAAAACCCTACGCCTCTGACAGTGCCTCAAAATCACCTCAAGTCGTGCCAGTACCAGCCAATCCAACACTGCACGTGCCTTCCGGCTTTGTCGTCAACGTTTATGCCGACGAATTGGAAGCTCCCCGGTGGTTAGCATTGACACCGAACGGAGATGTGTTGGTGACAGAAACTAAGCAAAACCGTATTCGCCTACTCCGTGACACTAATAATGATGGCGTGGCTGATGTTAAAAAGACATTTGCGAGTGCAGCAAATGGATTGGATATTCCGTTTGGGATGGCTTTTTCAGGTAATTCTTTCTTTTTGGGTAACACTGATGCCGTGATCCGCTTTCCTTATACAAAAGGTCAACAGCAACTCACTGGTACCGGACAAAAAATTACCGATCTTCCTGGTGGCGGCTATCATCAGCACTGGACACGCAATGTCGTTGTCTCACCGGATAGCAAAAAGCTCTACGTTTCCATTGGTTCCCAAGGCAACGAAGATGAAGAACCGCTACCACGAGCTTCAGTACAAGTGATGAATCAGGATGGTTCTCAGAGACAGACTTTTGCATCCGGCTTGCGTAACCCAGTCGGTTTAGATTTTCACCCGCAGACTCAGGAACTTTACGCAACTGTCAATGAACGAGACGAGCTAGGCGACGATCTCGTACCAGACTACTTCACACGCCTTCGTCAAGGGGAATTTTATGGTTGGCCTTATGCTTACCTAGCACCAAACAATCTTGATCCGCGTGAACAGACGAATGGCAAAAGTAAACGTCCTGACTTAGTATCTCGTACCCGTACACCCGACGTACTATTTCAAGCACACTCAGCCGCATTGGGATTGCGATTTTATCACGGTCAAACGTTTCCTGAAAAATATCGCAACGGTGCTTTTGTTGCCTTTCGTGGCTCTTGGAACCGCGATCGCGGTACTGGCTATAAAATTGTTTTTGTTCCTTTTGATACTAAAGCTCAACCGCAAGGATACTATGAAGACTTCCTGACTGGATTCGTGTTAGATCCGACTGTACCAACCACTTGGGCACGTCCGGTTGGCTTACTCGTCTTACCTCAGATCTTGCACCTGGAAACTTCAATGTTAATTCCTTGACTAAGTGCTAGGTT
>JAQYWN010000855.1 GCA_029379265.1 Rhizonema sp. NSF051 | reverse complement strand
TATAAAGACTTAATAAAATCTCTTAAAAGTTCTCCCATAGAAACTTGAGTTTTTTGTGCATACTCTTTGAGTTTTTCATACTCCTGATCTGTCACCCAAAACTGAATCTTTTTTGTTCTTGACATATTCCTAGTTTTACTCCTATATTGGAGTAAGAAAAAGATGGATGATCAAAATCAAGTTGTTAATAGGTTGAGCCAGTAAAACTTAGACATGTAAACAAGTTTAGAGCAGTCGTGAAGTCTATAGACATGGATAGAACAATTGCAGAGACACGCTCCTGAAACTTCTCAACAATTGTCCTTGGGTTGACGCATAATTCTTTTCTCTTGATGTCTTGTTAACAACTAACTGCTAATCATTAACAATCACTCAGCTACATTTGTGTTGATTTATGCCAACTTGCCTGTAACATAACAGCTAAATATGCGGTTAACAAATGTAACAACTGCTGACTAAGGACAAATGAGCCTAAATGCCTCAACTATTTCAAAACTTCTATTCTAGAATTGCGAACCAGTTGATGTTCTTTCCTCCAAGTTTGAGGAGGCATTCCATTATGTTGACGAAATTGGCGGGAGAAATGGCAGGCATTTTGATATCCTAATGCTGTCGCTATCTGTTCTATTGTCCGGTTAGTATCTTGGAGTAAAGAACGTGCTGCTAGCATCCGGCGCTTGACAATCCAACCGTTTACTGTATCTCCTGTTTGCTTAGCAACTCTGTTAGTTAAATAAGCTGGTGAATAACCAACTGCCTCCGCCACATTACACAAAGTGATTCCTTGATCGAAATTGGCTTCAATAAAATCAAAAACTTGTTTGAGTTGTGGATGTGTGGGAAACATTGACTCAGGATCTGTCGAAACAGAACTTTCAGATGGCGTTTCTGAAAATTGCCGGCAGCAAGCGGCATACCAGTAATCGACTAATGTAGATTGCTTTTCTAGTCGAGCGGCGATCGCTCTCAGCAGATTCTCAACAGTCGATGGTTTAGTGAGGTAGTCATCTGCTCCTAAATCCATGCCTCTGCGCAGATCTGCCATGCTGCCACTTCCCGTCAGAAAAATAAAGGGGATAATAGCTGTGACGGGATCTTGGCGCAGTACACTCAGAACTCCATAACCATCCATATCCGGCATGCCGATATCGCAAATCACTAAGTCTGGAATATGTTCTTGTGCTTGCTGGATACCGACTGTACCGTTTTCAGCACCTATACTAGAAAAACCTTCAGCTTCAAGACCTTCTAAAAAGAGGTTGCGGGTTATAGTATCATCTTCGATGACTAGAATTTTTTTCGACGATTCCTGCATCATTTTTCATCTCTAGAATGTGAGGGAGCTTATCTGTTTGCTGAGTTGTTGGGTGTTATCTATGAGTTATCGGTCAAAATTTAAGACTTCTTCCTGCTCTACTTTGATGGGAGCTTAAGAGTAAAAGTCGTGCCTAAACCTACTTCACTTTCAAGAGTAATTTGACCGCCATGTAATTCTACAAGGGTCTTCACGATTGATAGCCCCAGTCCAGTGCCTGGTATACTGTCAACATTACTCCCACGATAAAAAGGCTCAAATATCTGTTGTTGATCGATTACAGGGATACCAATTCCTGCATCTTTCACCTTAAAAACTGCATGTCCAGGTTGACAAAAAATTTCTAAATCTACTTTCTTGTCTGCACATGAATACTTTATAGCATTTGAAAGCAAGTTTGTCAGGATGTGCTGTAGCAGTTTTGGATCTAGATAGGCTGTTTTGCAGTTACCTTGACTAACAAAATTGACTAATGTTTGGTTGCCATCAGCTAACTGCATTTGCGCTATGATATCACGACAAAACTGATTCAGGTCGAGGGGTCTTGGGTCACACTTTAATTTAGCTGCTTCAGCTCTACCAAATAGCAAAATTTCATCAAGTAACTCACTAATTTGTTGGACAGATGCTTGGATCATATCGAGATAAGATCGGTTTTTCTCCTGAGTCCAATGATGAATGTGCCGCTTCAATAAGTCAGCAGAGAATGAGACAACGTTAAGCGGTGTGCGAAACTGGTGACATAGCATGGAGACAAAGCGTTCCCTGAGTTCGCTAAGTCTTTTCGCCTGATCGAGAGCTTGACGCAGTTCTAAATCCGCTTCTTTATAATCAGTGATATCAATCGCTGTGATCAGTTGAACTGGTTTTTTTGCGAAATCTAACACTCCATCAAGGATTTCCACAGTACATGCCAACCACCGCTCCATTCTGTTTTTTGCAATAATTTGCATCTCTTGATATTCACAATAGCCTCCACCTCCATCTTGTTTATGTACCTGCCTCAGTTTTCGGCTTTTAATAAGTTGGTTAATATCAAAGTTATTTAGCAATTCGTTTTGAGTGTAGCCAGTAAGAACCTCAGTTGCGGGATTTACATAACAAATATGTGCATCTTGTATAATAAAAATACTGGCATCCGTTGTTTCTGCTAAAATCCGAAATCTTGCCTCGTTCAGCTTAAGTGCTTCTTCTGTGCGTTTGGATTGCGTAATGTCCCAGATACTCCAAACTCTGCCAACAACTTTGTCATCAATCCGTTGCGGTTCTGAGTAGTGTGCAAATATTCTGCCATCCTTTAACTCAATTAAATCGTAGCTCTCATAATTTGAGTTAGCGGGCAAATCCCAAATAGCCTTCAGAAAAAGTTCTGAATCTTTAACTTTACTTAAGAAAAAGGCTTTAGCTAGATCAGATGATTTCTTTGATATGCCGATAGATCTAGGTATTTGCCACAGATCAACATATTTACGATTGTAGTAAAGGATTTCCCCTTCAAAATTCACTGCAAGTATGCCGTTAGCAGTAGATTCCAGAGTAGAACGAAGTATAGACAGAGACGTTGCTAGTTCATGTTCCGTTCTTTGATACTCCACAACTCCTTGCTGTAGATTTGCCTGAAGGCTTTCTAGATACTGTTGGCGTACCTCTCTTCGCTCTTGAAGCATTTCGCTTACAAAAGCACAACCTATCTCCGTACCTTGATATTCAACATACTTAATTTTGACTTCTACAGCAGAGTTCCTACCGCCCTTTTTATCATAATGAGACTTGTAGGTGACAGAACCTAATCGCTCAAGACTTCGCCATTGTTCCAACCCATTATTTCGCCAATAAACATCTATGTCTTGCAGTTTCATTGAAAGTAATTCTTCACGAGAATATTCACTTATCCTGCAAGTTGCATCATTTACATATAAAAACTGCGAGTCTGCCCCTATGCAAAAAGCAGCATCGGCAATATTGTTAACTAAAAATTGAGCAAACTTCAACCCTTCCCACTGCATTGCTAATTGAGTGTCAGATTCAATAAGTTCATATTTACCAATACTCATTGCCCCTCCATGCCTTTCCATAAATTGGCGAAATAAATAGCCATTCTCAGGCTTGTACTCAAAATCTCAACTTCCTCTAAGGCTGTTAATTTGTTTGCCACTTACAATATTTACCAAACTTCTTAGGAAAATTAATATAACTT
>JAQYWN010000854.1 GCA_029379265.1 Rhizonema sp. NSF051 | reverse complement strand
TGTTGGTAAGGGCGAACAGCCCTGACGCTCGTTCGCATGATTGCGTCTCCCCTTGGGAGAAGACTCGCTAACGCTGCGCTAACGGGTGACGCTCGAGGACTCGCTAACGCTGCGCTAACGCAGTCCCCTACGGTGGGTTTCCCACCGTAGGGGCTGTCTCACCGTTTACCCCTACGGTGGATATAATAACTCCCAGAGGTATTACGTCAAAACCCTGTTCTCTGATGGTGGAAAAATCTGTATAGTATATGTGTACTAAAAGAAAGAGAACAAAATTGTAATAGACTGAAAGTCTAGTCGTTCCCGTGAGGTGTCCGATGACTATCGTTGATCGCCGCCGTCAACTTCAACAACAGATTGCTCAACTTCCAGATGACGAACTGACTCAGGTTGAGCAATATCTAGCGTTTCTTAGTTTTCAGAAAACAGTTCCATCTCAATCAGAAGTAACCAAATTACCTTCAACTGGAGCTTCGATTCTGGCATCTTTAGGGCAAGCACACACTCCGCCCGATTCTCCTCTGGAGGATGAGACTCTAGCGCAACCACCTGAAGATTTTGCCACTAAGATTGATCTGATAAAACAACGTGGCGATCGTTCTCAATCTGTGATCCGACGAGGTTATACAGGTGAAGACTTACTCAGATTTGCTGGTACTTGGCATGGAGACGATCTAGAGGAGTGCCTAGCATTTCTTCGTGCAACCCGCTCAAAAGCGAAGTTTTGAGTCAGTAATTTATGTATTTGCTCGATACCAATCAAGTATGGGAAAGCAACAAAGGAGTTGGCGCAACAGTGAGGCGAGTTGTTTTCTCCATTGGCATGAATCCCTATCCACAAATACCTCAGTATGATTTTTAGTGTAGCGTAGGGGCGAACGGCTGTTCGCCCTGACGATGGATTCAAGCGTTGTTGAATTTGGTATGAAAAAATATATTTTGAGATAGGTAAGGAAGTTGGTGTGAATTACGCGAAAGTAGCCGAAAAGCTTAATTTATTAAACCGCCTTCGCGCAGCGTCTCGCAGAGAAGACGCCAAGAATTAATAGAGTGTGCGTAAGTCCTAAAGCATTCTATAAAACTTTGCTACACATCAAATCCTTGGTAAGGGCGAACAGCCGTTCGCCCCTACGGTTGGATATAATAGGATTCCTAAATTATTTGTGAAAAACGAGATCCCCGACTTCTTAAAGAAGTCGGGGATTTGTCGCCATCATAAAACAATAGTTTTGTCAAGAGTAGTTTAGAAACTATTTCGCATGTCATCCTACGGCACGCTCCCAAAAGTCTTAAGAATGAATTGTTGTGGCGAAGATTAGATCCGTTCAGTGCTAATCTTGAGAATGACATGATTCAATCTCAAGTCTCCTTAGACCCTATCTGAAAATCTAGCTTCAATCATTAGGCTCAGCATGGTCTCCACTGCAGAAAAAACAAACTCTGGTTACATTACCCAAATTATTGGTCCGGTTGTAGACTTTAAATTCCCCACTGGGAAATTGCCCTCGATCTACAACGCTTTGATCGTCAAAGGTACTAACGAAGCCGGACAGGAAGTCTCGGTAACTTGCGAAGTACAGCAGCTGTTGGGTGACAACCAAGTGCGGGCTGTCTCCATGAGCACCACCGATGGCTTGGTTCGTGGCATGGAAGCTGTCGATACTGGTTCTGCGATTAGCGTGCCAGTTGGCAAAGCGACACTTGGTCGAATTTTTAACGTCCTTGGCGAACCTGTAGATAATCGCGGCCCTGTCAATACTGAAGACAAATTACCAATCCACCGTGCTGCTCCTAAACTCACTGAACTAGAAACCAAACCCTCTGTATTTGAGACTGGGATTAAAGTCGTTGACTTGCTAACTCCCTACCGACGCGGTGGCAAAATTGGTCTGTTCGGCGGTGCAGGTGTCGGCAAGACCGTCATTATGATGGAGTTGATCAACAACATCGCTACAGAACACGGCGGTGTATCGGTGTTTGGTGGAGTAGGTGAGCGCACCCGTGAAGGTAATGACCTTTACAATGAAATGATGGAATCAGGGGTAATCAATAAAGATGACCTCAACAATTCTAAGATTGCTCTAGTTTACGGCCAGATGAATGAACCACCCGGAGCAAGAATGCGGGTTGGGTTGGCAGCGCTGACAATGGCTGAGTACTTCCGAGATGTCAGCAAGCAGGATGTGCTGCTATTTATTGACAACATCTTCCGGTTCATTCAAGCAGGTTCGGAAGTATCCGCTTTGTTGGGACGGATGCCTTCTGCTGTAGGATATCAACCGACATTGGGAACAGACGTGGGTGAACTGCAAGAGCGCATTACCTCCACGAATGAAGGCTCAATTACCTCAATTCAAGCAGTGTACGTACCTGCAGATGACTTCACCGATCCCGCACCAGCAACAACCTTTGCTCACTTGGACGGAACAACGGTGCTGTCTCGCGGTTTGGCATCTAAGGGAATTTATCCAGCAGTTGACCCACTCGGTTCGACTTCCACTATGTTGCAGCCCAACATTGTTGGTGAAGACCATTATGGCACAGCTCGTGCTGTACAGTCAACTCTCCAGCGCTACAAAGAACTCCAAGACATCATCGCCATTCTTGGTTTAGATGAATTGTCGGAAGATGACAGGATCGTTGTAACACGTGCCCGCAAAGTTGAGCGCTTCTTGTCTCAGCCCTTCTTTGTGGCAGAAGTTTTCACAGGCTCTCCTGGCAAGTATGTGAAGCTGGAAGATACCATCAAAGGCTTCAAGATGATTTTATCCGGTGAGTTGGATGCCTTGCCAGAACAGGCTTTCTACATGGTCGGCAGTATTGAAGAAGCCAAGGCGAAAGCTGAGAAGATGAAAGGGTAATTTGGTTAATTGTTAGTTGTTAGTCGTTAGTAATCATCACAACTAGCAATTAACAACTAACAACCAACAACTAATAATTGACAACTTATGAGCATAACAGTTCGTGTAATTTCCCCAGATAAAACAGTGTGGGATGCCGCAGCTGAAGAGGTGGTATTGCCCAGCACCACAGGTCAGCTAGGTATTCTCAGTGGACACGCTCCACTATTAACAGCCCTAGATACGGGTGTCATGCGAGTTCGTCCTGATAAAAATCAGGATTGGGTAGCGATCGCCCTTCTGGGTGGTTTTGCTGAAGTCGATGAAGATGAAGTCACAGTTCTCGTCAACGGAGCAGAACGTGGTGACAAAATTAACATGGAAGAAGCGCGTACTGCTTTTACCCAAGCACAAACTCGTTTGAGTCAGGTAACATCAGGCGATCGCCAAGCACAATTCCAGGCAAATCAAGCCTTCAAACGTGCCCGCGCTCGGTTTCAAGCTGCAGGCGGCATGGTTTAAATCTTTTGCCCAACTCAGTAAGGGCGCAACACTATTGTTTATAATTTGACTAACTCCTACTGTGCATTTGCTAGCAGGAGTTTTTTTGAGTGCTTTAGATACAGTTTGTATAATCCCTTATAATTACCCTAGACACTGAACCCCACCCCCTACCCCCTCCCCGCATGCGGGGAGGGG
>JAQYWN010000853.1 GCA_029379265.1 Rhizonema sp. NSF051 | reverse complement strand
TTGTCAAAGCTTGCAGAAGCGAGAGTCTTGCCATCTGGGGAGAATGAGACACTATTGACAGAATTGCTATGCCCGGAGAGGGTTTTAATTTGTTTGCCCGTTGCCACATCCCAGAGTTTGATCGTCTTGTCAGCGCTTGCAGAAGCGAGAGTCTTGCCATCTGGGGAGAATGAGACACTATTGACAGAATTGCTATGCCCGGAGAGGGTTTTAATTTGTTTGCCCGTTGCCACATTCCAGAGTTTGATGGTGTTGTCAAAGCTTGCAGAAGCGAGAGTCTTGCCATCTGGGGAGAATGAGACACTATAGACAATACTGCTATGCCCTTCTAAGCGATTATGTTCTCTGAACTTGGACTCTTGCGGTTGTAGGTACACTGCTTGCTGTAAAGCTGTTATTGTCGGTATTCGCGTATCTGGTTGTGTCAAGTTTGCTTTTTTGAGTTTTCCTCCAGCCTTTAAGCCGTCTACCAAAGCATCCAAGGTTCTACCAGAGGCAAAAAAGGTTTCTGAAGAATTATTGAGGGCTTCGATTTCGTTGATTGTTGCTTGTTTTGCTGATTCCAACGCTTTAGCTGCCAAAATAGCAAACCCAAGTACGGCGGCAACTGAAGCAACAAGGGCACCTCTCAAAAAGCGATTGAATTTTGCTTCACTGAGCTTTCTTTGCGTTCTTTCCCCTTCTAGTTCCGCCATTAACTGAGTTAACTTTTGCCCTTGTTGCTGATGGATAAATGCTGCTAAATAGTCATGCACTAGTTGATAGCGTTCAGCAGGATTCTCAGGCAATAGCAGCACTAAGCCTGATGTGACGAAAATCTGCAATACCAAATCTAATTTGCTGGCGTCTACAGTCAAATCTGTAGTGAATTCCTTTAAATCTCTTTCCAGTTCAGCACGAGTTTTGAGTGGACGAGTTCCTTTTTCATCTGTCAGCTGATAGAGGACTAGTTCTGCTACTTTCTGATTCTCTTCACCACAGTCATCAACCACTTCTTGAAGGTAACGCTTTACTAGTTCTTCCTTTGTGCCACACTCTCGATATTTCACAAGAGTGGTAATTTCTTCCGTTTGTAGTTGTGCCCCCACAACCTGTAACTCGATTGGACGCACTTCGCCTAAATTACCTGCTAAATCTTTTACAAGTTGATCAATTAAAGCAGATTCTAGATGAAAATTAGCACCTTCAGTCAATTGCTGAATAATCGCTTTAGCGTCTGCTGGGGAAAAGTTACCTAACTCGTAAAGTACATTTTTACTGAGAATATTATTATCGATTATCTCCATACTTGTGAGGCGATTATACTTGAGGAGATAATGCAAGTAATCCTCTCGCAGTGATAAAATAACCTTTACAGGCAAAATTTTTAGACATTCTCCTAAAAATTCAAAAAATTGCCGACTCTGCGCTGGTTCATTGGAAAAAAAGAAGAATTCTTCAAATTGGTCAAAAATTAGCACCGGACGCAAATTATGCGACTCACATTCTTGCAATTTTTTTAGGAAAGGAAAGGGAGATAGAGAAGGAGTAGAGATTTGTTTTGAGACATTCTCTGCGTCTTCCCTTCTTCCTTTTTCTGCAAAAGCCTCTACCAATAATCTCCCAAACTCCTCTACCCAGTTGGTGTAAACCCGTATTGCTACAACTAAATTATCTTGAATGCCGATCGCTTTGTGTTTCAGTGCTGGCACAACTCCTGCATTTACCAGCGAACTTTTTCCCACACCTGATTGCCCATGAATGATTATCAGTTTATAATCAGAACGACCAATGCGTTCAATCAAACGTTTGACATCCAGTTGACGACCAGATGCGGTAATTTCTGTAGCTACATTTTCTTGTCGAGACACAAAATTTCGCGTTTCTACAATTGCTTGTAGTCTTCCTGCACCAATAAAAGCCCGCAAGCGAAATTGTTGCTCAACGGAACGCTGCTGCTGCTTTGTGGTATAGGCTTTAAGATATTCTTTCTGTTGAAAGTAAAGCTGCTGTAAAAGATTCAGAATATTCAGATAAAACCTTAAATTTGCCTGCGGTTTCCCTGTATCTCTTGCCTTTTCTAAGTTGCGAATTGCTACTTGGTTGTGACCTAAATAGTATTGAGCTTTTCCCTGAATAAACCTATACAGACTGACATCATGTGAAGTCACAAACTCTTTAGATGCCAGACAAAATTCCCCGGATCTATTTGGAACTTCCCAGTTATCAATTGCGGCTAAAACATCCAATGCTTTCTGAGCCGATTGATTTGCCTCCTTCCACTGTTCTTGCGTCAGATCAATCTCAGCTAACAACCCATAAACTCTAGCTAATTCAACAAGTTTATTTTCATTAGTATGCTTTTTCAATGCTTGGTGAGCCAGGATTTTCAACTGGTCGCATTCTGGAAAATTATCTAGAAACTCACTAAAATGAACGATAATATTAGGGATTAAATCTAAACTTTGATTGCGGACGATAAATTTCAGATACTCGTATATATAATGTCGAGTTTCTTGCCAATCCGAATGACTAATATCTCTATTTTTAAAAGCTTTAAGATAATAGCAAAAAGCAATATTCCCAAGTAATTTTCCCTGTTTTTCTAAACAATCACTTTGCTGCCAAAGCTTCCAACCTCGTTGGTAATGGACAATTGCTGCATCTATTTTATGATTAACTTCTTTTGCCAAACCCAACAATGATTCTAAATTAGCCTCAAGTTCCAAATTCGATTCGTCAGCAAGCAATTCTCTTTGTGCTGCTTCAAGTTCGCTTTCTAATACTAAATAATCATCTAGGCTCAACGTGAGAGTGTTGCTAAAAAACTGCCGAGCAATTTGTCTAATAAGATTTGTTAACTCTTCTTTGGCAATGGCAAAATTTTTAGTAGTTGCCCAACTCTCTAAATCAGGAGCAATCTGCATCATCTGCTTGTGGACTTCATCATCAATCCACAACACCAACGGAAAAGAAAAATTATTGCGAAACTCCTCTCGCACCTGATTGGCAGAAATCAGCATCCGTTCAAGATTCTGCACTGATTCTAAACCCAAAACCATTAGACAGGCTGGAACTTCCTCCCCCAATTCCTCTCGAATTGCAGAATAAAGAGTCTTTTCCGACTCCTTAAGAACTAAGACGCGAATTTCGACTTGACAAATTTTCCGTAATTGCTCTACCAACCGCAGGCGTGAACTGGCATAATTGCACCGTGCCAAAATTAGCTTAAACTGTCCAACAGAAGCCTGAATCGCCCAAGCAAGTTGTCGCAAAGCCTTTTCATTCTCCCCTCTTGTGATCTCTGGGAGAGGGGGATTGTGCGGTTCAGTCATAACTTTGACTCTTTTTCCTCTGCCAAAATGGAATTGAAGTTAATCATATACCAAGGTTTTGGCTGTTTGGGATGGTAACTTTCCGCCGTCACTTAGTATAGCAATCTTAAATCATTCCTGACGAATCAAGATCCCTGACTTTTTTAAGAAGTCGGAGTGTGAAGTCTTGCAATTTTCACAAATTAAATATACATCTCCGAAAGGGATTTTTTTCTTCATGTAAATAA
>JAQYWN010000852.1 GCA_029379265.1 Rhizonema sp. NSF051 | reverse complement strand
ATATATAGCAGTTCTAAATAAATAATTCGGGAATTCCATTAAAGCTATGAGAATTGCCTTCTTTGTCGGAGATTTTCCCATTCTCTCAAAGACTTTTATTATAAATCAAATTACGGGCTTAATTTCTCGGGGACACGACGTTGATATTTATGGTTATCAACCGAATGAAATATCTAAAATGCATTTAGATGTAGAAAAATATCAAATACTTGCTCGCACTCACTATGTACCCACAATTCCTAAAAATTACTTTTGGCGCTTTCTCAAAGGTATAATTTTAATATTTGCCAACTTTTATAAAGCTCCTATCGTATTACTGCGAAGTCTCAACTTTTTGAAGTATGGCAGGCAAGCGGCTTCTTTAAACTTACTATACGGAACCATACCACTGCTCAAGTCTCAACCCTACGATATCATCCACTGTCAGTTTGGGATGTACGGTAATGCAGGTATGATTTTTCGAGAGATTGGTGCTATCAAAGGAAAGTTAATAACTTCATTTCGAGGTTACGATATTAGTCTGTATATCAAACAGTATGGAGAACACCTATACGACAAATTATTTAGTAAAGGAGATTTTTTTATTGCCAACTGTAGCTTTTTTAGACAACGAGCGATCGCTCTTGGTTGTGATGAACAAAAAATTCTTGTACATGGTTCGGGAATAGATTGCGAGCGATTTCGCTATAAAGTACGCCATCTCGATCCTCACAGCATAATCCGCATTACTACTACAGGTCGTCTGATTGAAAAAAAAGGTATAGAATACGGCATCCGTGCTGTGGCAAAGCTAGCATTACCTTACCCAAATATTGAGTATCATATTGTAGGTGATGGACATTTGAAAGAAGAATTACAGCAACTCATTCAGGAACTAAATATTTCTGATAAAGTTAAGCTACTTGGTAGTAAAAACCAACAGGAAATTATTGAGATTCTCGACAACTCACATATTTTTATTGCTCCTTGCGTGACAGGTTTTGACGGAAATCAAGATGCCCCAGTCAATACATTAAAAGAAGCGATGGCGATGGGTTTGCCCGTCATCAGCACTCTTCACGGTGGTATTCCCGAATTGGTGGAAGATGGTATTTCTGGTTTTCTTGTCCCAGAGAGAGATGTAGATGCTTTAACCCAGAAGTTGAGTTACCTCATCGAACATCCAGAATGGGAAAAAATGGGTAGAGCAGGGCGTGCCTATGTAGAAGCACATTACGAGATCAACAAACTAAATGATGAGTTAGTGGAAATTTATCAGCAAATCGCTTTGGAGTTCGCAGTTGAGCCAACACCTAACAATAAATTTTATGAATTCTGTTGAAATGACTCCGCAAGTTACGATTGTTGTTGTCCCACGGGAACGTTTTAGCTACACCCGTGAATCCCTTGAAAGTATATACGAACATGAGTCGTATCCTTTTAAATTAATCTACGTAGATGGTGGTTCGCCATCACATATTAAAAATTATTTGGCAAATAAAGCCATTGAAAAGCAATTTCAACTCATTCGTACTGATGATTACCTATCTCCAAACCATGCTAGAAACATCGGTTTGTGTCAAACGAACAGCAAGTATGTCGTTTTCATTGATAACGACGTAGTTGTTACTCCAGATTGGTTGAAATCATTGGTAGAATGCGCTGAGGAAACTGGTGCTACTATTGTTAGTCCGTTGATTTGTCAGGGTATACCCCTACATGAAGAAGTTCACTGTGCAGGTGGAGAATGTGGGGTTTTAGTTGAATCACCTGTAAAGCTGACACAGCAAGGTTTTGATGCACAATCAAACGCACAGGAGATGACAGTGAGACGGCGGATAATTGAGAAAATTTATAAACAAGGGCGGCGAGTTGTAGATATGCGATCGCAACTGCAACGACAAAAAACAGGGTTAGCTGAGTTCCACTGCATGATAGTACGTACAGAGATATTTCAGCAAATTGGTTTTCTTGATGAAGCATTGCTAAACACAAAAGAACACGTAGATTTGTGCATGTTGGTAGCTGAGGTAGGCGGTACAATCTATCTGGAACCTAAATCTTTGGTAACTTATGTAACCGGGACACCATTGAAATGGACAGACATCCATTACTATATGCTGCGATGGAGCGATGCATGGGAAAAAGCAAGCCTCGAGCATTTACGTAAAAAGTGGAACCTGACGGAGGATGAGTACTTTAAAAACAAGTACCGCATGTTGGGATGGCGACGAAATATGACAATTATTCATCCCCTCACCCGTAACTTATTCTTAGGAAAACTTGCCTCTCGTGTGGCAGGAAAAATCCTGCGTCTTATAGATAAGCAGCTAAACCGCTATCTGACAACCATCTATGCCAACAGACATTTACAAATTAGGGAAAATCTCACCCCAACACAACTAGAAAAATCTGCGCTCGCCGCATCATCAAAGTAGAGTATTTTTCTTTATACCCTGCATTTTGCTCCGCGAAAATCAGATTTTGACCGATGACTGTTACTGTTAAGGGTTAATATAGCAGTCCTAAATCATGGGTGAGAATCTCTCTTGTGTTCACAAATCATTTAGGATAAAAGTTTTGAAGCCAAAAAAGAATTCAAACTCCTGTCTTCCTGAAGTCATTTATACACCCGAAAGTAAACTCAGGCATCCTATTCAATTATTTAAACAAATGTGGCGAGACTTGCTAGCTTCTCGCGAACTAGCCATGACACTGATGTTACGGGATCTTAGCGCTCAGTACCGTCAGTCAATTTTAGGAATCTTCTGGGCTTTTTTACCGCCCATTGTGATGGCGACTGGATTTACACTTGCCAAAAATGGCAATATGATTCATTTCGGGGTAACAGACTTACCTTATCCGGCTTACATCATGTTTAACACAGCGCTTTGGCAGACTTTTGTGGAAGCATTAAATGGCCCAGTGCAAGCCGTAATGCTAGCAAAACCAATGCTTGCGAGAGTCAACTTTCCCCGAGAAGCGCTAATTTTAGCTAAGTTAGGCGAAGTCTTTTTTAACTTTGCGATCAAGCTGATTTTAATAGTCGCGTTATTTATCTGGTTTCGTGTCTCTGTGAGTTGGACAGTAATTTTAGTGCCAATAGCAGTGATTCATTTAGTGTTACTGGGCACATTAATCGGCGTTTTATTAGCTCCTTTAGGGATGTTGTATCAAGATGTCTCTAGAGGGCTAACTTTATTTACAGGGTTTTGGCTGTTCCTAACTCCTGTCGTTTATCCATTACCTGCTCACGGGACTTTTAGCTTTTTAGTCAAGCTGAACCCTGTGACTCCTCTACTAATCACAATCAAAGAATTAGCAACAACAGGAGTTGTCTCAGAGCCTGGGCGATTTTGGGTAGTTAGTGTCATGACTCTAGTTGGCTTATTGCTTACTTGGATTGCATTCCGTCTGGCTATGCCTTTTGTCGTTGAAAGAGTGAGTTCGTAATTGTGATAATATGCTTGCTTACATTTTTTTGAAGACTATCATTTATCTTTTGTCCTTATAATTTTTCTGACCAATGATAGATGACACATAAAAATATATAAGGTTTATAAG
>JAQYWN010000851.1 GCA_029379265.1 Rhizonema sp. NSF051 | reverse complement strand
TTCTGCTCTTTATATGCATATTCAGGGTTTATCCGGTCAGGTGCAAGATCTGAGTATATATAGTATGGAAAACGGAGCTAAGCCAAACGGACACAACTTAACAGAAATCGGGCTTTGCATATCAGCAAGCAGTAGATAACGTTGATTGTCCGACAGTGATTGTAGCGCGAACCGTCAAAGGTAAGGGAGTTGCATCAATATAGGATATAGGAGGCTGGCACGGTAAGCCACTACCAGAGGATGAGGCATACAAAGCGATCGCAGAGTTAGGAGGAATTGCTCCATGCAGCGAAAATTGATGCGGATGCGATCGTCGAAGCAGCAAAATCTCTGCTCAAACAACCTTTGGGGGCACCGACTGAAGGGGAGTGAGGACAATACGGTTCGGATAAGCAGGGGAAGCAGGGGAAGCAGGGGGAGCAGGGGAGCAGGAGAGGAAAAAACCGTTTGTCGATCAACTCTTTCCCCCCTGCCTCTCTACTTCCCCTGCCCCCCCTGCAAGCCAGATGGCTCAGGCTTGCCTTAAGAACAAAGTAAAATTGATGATTGCTTACCGCCTGCACTTTGACAAAGCAAACATGATGGCGGTTGAGATTATAAAGTCTGGAAAAATAGGGACTCCCCGCATTTTTAATTCTGTCTTTACTCAACAAGTTGCTGAAGGTAACGTACGGGTAGAGCCAATGACAACAGGTGGCGGTACTGTTTACGATGTGGGTGTGTACTGTATTAATGCAGCTCGTTATCTGTTTCAAGACGAACCAACTGAAGTTTTTGCCTTTAGCGCTAGCAATGGGGAGAAGCGTTTCGAGGAAATTGACGAAATGACTAGTGCTATTCTGCGTTTTCCCGGAAACAGATTAGCAACATTTACTTCTAGTTTTGGTACTGCACCCGTATCTACTTTTCAAGTGGTAGGGACAAAAGGTGACGTAAGAATGGATTCAGCATATTCATATCTAGACGATATCGAGCTACAACAGACTGTTGAAAGTGACACACAAAAACAAACCTTTCCAGCAGGTGATCAGTTTGCCGCAGAAATCATCTACTTTTCAGACTGTTTGCTTAATGATAAAGATCCAGAACCATCTGGAGAAGAAGGGTTGGCGGATGTGAGGATTGTCCGTGCTATCAATCAGTCAGCGCAGACGGGTAAGCCCGTGCAATTAGGAGATTTTAAGCGACAGAACAGACCCACATTGCAGCAAGTTATTCAAATTCCGGCAAGCGAACAGCCAAAATTGATTTATGCCGCAGATCCATCGGGTAAATCATAATTACTGCCGAACCGTCCCCTAAAGAAAACTTTATTTGATAAACCGCCCAAGGCGTTACCCTTGTCTTAGCAGTTTATTCAATCAATATTCTGCTGAGTAACACTCAACAAATAACAACTATGGAAATAAGAAGCCCTGCTTTTTTCATTGGCAACACCATCCCGTTTAAATACACTTGCGATGGTGATAACATTTCTCCCCCCTTACAGTGGGAATCACCTCCTCAAGGAACAAATAGCTTTGCCTTAATTTTGGATGATCCTGATGCACCAGATGGGACGTTTACACATTGGGTTGTATACAACTTACCTGCCGATACCCGCGAATTACAAGAAGGAGTTGCCAAGCATCCTAAACTGCGCAAAGGAATTATGCAGGGAAAAAATAGTTTTGGTGATGTGGGTTTTGGCGGTCCCTGTCCACCTAAAAAGGATGGTGCCCATCGCTACTTTTTCAAAATTTTAGCGTTAGATCAATTGCTAGATTTACCACCAGGAGCAAGCATTGAACAGGTTATGACAGCGATGGAAGGACATGTATTGGATGCAGCAGAAGTGATGGGGCGTTACGCGAGGGAGTTTCCAGATGTTTAACGGCTCCATCTTAGCCATGTGGAGGAGAGTTTTTTCACCAAAGGAGTCATCAAAAGTTTAAGACTGTAAGCATCAGCAGCTTTGCGGATAACTTCGGCTTGAGTAGGATAAGGATGAATTGTCTTGGCGATCGCTCGCAATCCCAAATTATTTACGATCGCTAAGGTAATTTCGCTAATCATCTCTCCTGCATGACGAGCGACAATCGTGGCTCCCAAAATTTTATCAGTACCTTTTTTTACATATATTTTGGCAAATCCTTCTGTTTCACCATCAATAATCGCTCTGTCTATATCTTGGAGAGCAACGCAGAAGGTATCAATGGCAATTCCACGTTTCTGAGCATTTTCTGGGTACATACCAACATGAGCCACCTCGGGATCAGTATAAGTACACCAAGGCATGATCAGGGAACTTAGCTTCTTACGTCCCAGCCCCATAATAGAAAACAAGGCATTTTGGATCGCAATCCGTGCGGCTGCTTCAGCTGCGTGAGTAAATTGCCACTTCATACAAATATCACCTACAGCATAAATACGAGGATTTGTTGTCTGTAAATAGTCATTGATAACAATTCCTTGCGTTTGATCGTACTTCACCCCTACGGCTTCAAGGTTCAAACCTTCTACGTTAGGCGATCGCCCTGCTGCCACTAAAATTTCATCTACATTAAGTACCTTTTCCTCTCCATTTACCTCGTAGTAAATAACTTTTTCAGCATCTTGGCGCTCAATACGTTTGATTTGAGATTCTAAAAGTAGCTGAATGCCTTCACTTACCAACGATTTGTGTACAATCTTAGCTGCATCAGCGTCGTCTCGATGAAGTATTCGGGAACCTTTGTGTAACAAAAAGACTTGCGCACCCAAACGCTGAAAACTCTGTGCCAGTTCACAACCAATATAACCCCCACCAATTACACCAAGTCGCTGCGGACATTGAGTTAGAGAGAAGATAGTCTCATTAGTGAGATATCTCGTCTCCTCCAAACCTTCTATTTGCAATTGAGTGGGACGTGTACCTGTGGCGATCGCTGCCTTTTTAAAGCGCAAAGTGAGTCCAGCTACTTCTACGCTATTAGAGCTAGAGAATTGCGCCTCACCAAAAAACACGTCCACGCCAAATTCCTGCTGAAAACGTTGAGCCGAATCATTGGGGCTTATTTTTGCACGTATCTGCCGCAACCGTTCCATCACTGCTTGAAAATCGATGTTGAGCCGACGAGAAGTATCAACGCCAAATTTGCCAGCAGATTGAATGTCTGCAACGGCTCGCGCTGAGCGAATCAGAGTCTTCGACGGTACACACCCCACGTTTGTGCAATCGCCACCCATGAGGTGCTTTTCCACCAAAGCAACTCTTGCACCCAACATTGCTGCACCTGCCGCAGTTACCAATCCCGCAGTCCCTGCACCAATAACCACAAGATTGTAACAAGATGCGGGTTCAGGATTAACCCAATTTGGAGGATGGAGATTATCGATCAATTGCTGGTTGTACCGATCCATTGGGGGAACGGTTATTGGTTTGATGACTGGTTTGGTCATAACTAGCCGTATTTATCGGACAACAACTTACATTCTAAAGCCAAAGAGTCAAGTATCAATTTAGTTAAACCCTCACTTGGGAGTAAGAATTTCGATAAAAATACACAATAGTTATCACATGCAT
>JAQYWN010000850.1 GCA_029379265.1 Rhizonema sp. NSF051 | reverse complement strand
ATCTTGATCTGATGTGAAAACTAGTAGGATCTGGTTTGAAATGACTGCTCATTTATGATTAGCGTCTGGTGACTCCTGACTCCTCTCTCCCCTGTGCCCTCTCCTTCCCCAATATATATTTTTCATATATCCAAGTTTCACGAAAAATACTGCATAAATTTGAAGGACTGTCCCTAAAGTTCATATATGGGTGTATTCCTACGTAAGTTCTTAATTTGTATTTGTCACAATGTATTGCTCAAAAAATCAGGGAGAGTTGAATGTGATCAAGATATTAGTCGATGCTGACTTAATATTAGAGGCTCTTATGAACCGAAACAGGTTTGTAGGTGATATTAACGAGTTGTTGGATAGGGTACATCCACTGATTCAGATGTATGTCACAGACATTGGGTGGCAAAAAATCTACACTTATGCAAGCAGATTGCGGAATACCAACATTGCCGAGATGGTTATCGATTGGTTACAACAAAAAATTCAGATTTGCTCTGTTGATCAAACTATTATCCAGCAAGCACGTTCATCACCCCTGAAGGACTTTGAATCAGCTGTAGAGTCAGTCTGCGCCAGTTATCAAAAATTAGATGCGATCGTCACTCACAATCATGATGATTTTGCTAACGATTCAAATAAGTTTTGGGTTTGGTCAGTTGCCGAATTGGGTCTGCGGGCAAATTTGGAAAGTCAACTTCAAGCAGCAAGTAGATGCAACAAGATATAAGTCAAGTGAGCGGAAACAAATCTCACTATGTAAAGAAATAAACAAAACTGAAACCACTGCCAATGATCAATGACAATGGACAGTCTTAACTAGTTATCTTTATTTGTACTGATCGACTTAATTCTTTGCGACAAGTTTAATTTATATAATAGCTGTTTATCTCAAACAAGCCATGAGGCTTATCCTTTTGATAATTTGACTTTGGACAAATTCTGTGGGAAATGCTGTTAATCCATTCCCTCCTGTTTCTGTTTATACCTCATACTGAAATCGTAAGTAAAATATTTATCCCTTTAATGTACTGATACATCCATAGCATATTTTAAAATCCCATTACCACTATCCTGCTGAGTAATATTAGTTCCAGGACCAGATAGTTCCACATTTACAGAAGATGATATGGGACTGTAACGTGCTGAAATTTTTACTGTGTGTTCTCCAACTGACAGTAATGGTGACAGGTTAATTTGCTCTCTACTTTTAGTCAGTCGTTTTACAACCTTACCATTAACCATAACTTCTCCTGTCAATTGACTTCCTGAGGTATGGATACTTAATATATGAGGCTGACGAAGATCAACCGCACTGAGATTAAGCGAACTGTGTTGGTATGTAGAAGCATCGCTATTTTGACTGGTACTTACATAGCTACGCTGAGATCCCGAAGAATTGCTATTTTGGCTGGTACTTGTATAGCTACGTTGAGATCCTGAGGAATTACTATTTTGGCTGGTACTTGTATAGCTATGCTGAGAGCCTGAGGAATTACTATTCTGATTGATACTTGTAAAATTCCTTTGGTTGTCGGGGGAATTACTAGAACTAATTTGCTGATTATTCGTTGTATTACTCATATCATTACTGCTATTGTCTGATTTCACTAAAGAACTGTGATTGCTTGGGTAAAAATTTTGAGCCAACGCTGTGGTAAAGGTAAAAACCAAAGCCGCACTACAAACAAAAAATAATAGGGTTTTCATGGTTATATATTAGGTTACAGCAGGTAAGAAAACTATTTACCTGCTGAATGTTTGTAAAAATTGTCAGGTTAGGCGACCGTTACGAAAAATATCGACTTAAATTCCCAAGAGAATAGCTTTAGCTAAAAATTGGCAATTGGACGCCTTATCATTATTTTACCTCTGATTTTTATTTGCTATGAAAAACAGCATTTTTATTCAAAGGCGAATTGGGATCTAAAGAGGGATTGTAGACGTGTACTGGTGTTTTTACGCGTATACCAATGTTGGGAGTTCTGACACCAACGCGGCTGTTGGGATCGCCATCAACATATTGAGAACTGTTACGGCGTTGAACGCAGCGACCGGAAACACAAGTTTGAGTTCCGACAGTGGTCACTTTGCCACCAGTGGTGCCATCACAATTAGGTCCAAAGTTTTGAGAGGTTCGATTGCTTTGATGTCCTTGTCTTTGACCATCAACCGCTACTTGCGTACCGACATCAACTGCGATACAACCAGCTTTGGCAGAAGGTATCATTGAAGGTACAATGAACGGGGATAAAGCGGTAATTGAGAATACGCCCAGGGAAAGTAATTTAAATTTCATAACGGTATTGTCGTAAATTATTGACAAGATGTCGTTGTTGTGGAGGTATAAGTACGATTGACTCCACCACCGTAAACATTAGAGCGAGTGCTTTGGCGGCTTACAGTTCTCCCATTACACAAAGGTATCTGGGTTGTTCGAGGGTAATATTTCCAACTCCGCAACTGTCTATAAGGACTTGAAGTCGTAGGAACGACGATTCCGCTTGGAGAGTATGAGTTATTAATCCTTACTTCACCGTCCTCAGTCACTGTGATCCGAGAGTGGCTTGTTCGCATATCGATATCGTTACCCGCAGAAGCAATTCCAGCAGGTAGTGCAATCAGCAGAGACAGCGTTAGTAACAAAAATGATTGTCTGGCAGGCATGGCTAATATCCTTTGTTCAGTAAAAACGACCGATTTTTGATAAACTTCGGAAATCGGTAAAACCTCTATCAACTCCCCCACTTTTGGCACACCACGGCACTGCTAACAGACACATTCCATTTTCTACTCTTACTGGCGATCGCTCACAGAATGCGATGCTGACCGAAATATTTTGGCTACTTCTCAAGATTTAGCAATGCCTTATAGTGCGACAGGCTTGAATCTTTAAGCTTGTTGTTTCGTTTAATTCGTCAACCGTTTACTTAACGTATAACTCAATACCAAAAGCCATCATATTTCGACCAAAAGACTTTACATTAGACTGATGTCTAAGGTTAGTAGCATTGACGGAATTGAGATTGTCTGTTTAATTGGTTAGCATTTTGATCAACACGACTACCATCAATAGCGGCACCATTTTGGTTGACTATTTGAGTAGAATGTTGCGATTGAGGGCTCCATCTGCAGTTGTGGCGATACCCTTGTCTGTATTGTTGCTGTAAGTTGACTTGATTGGCTTGTTGATTAACTTGACTATAACCAACTGCTGACGCATTTTGATTAAGTTCTTGCTGACTTGTTTGGCCAGCAAAAGCAGCAGTTGGTGCAATCATCATTGCAGCAGCTAATAGACCAAAGGAGTAGATATTTTTCACGAGCGGTAACGACCTTATTGATTGTGTGTGTGTTGTAGTTTTGTGGGCTTTAACTAATATGCTACGGTGCAAGTCCCTTAGCAGCCGCGACGAGCAGATTGAGCCTGATTATTTACAGTATTATTAGACTGGGCTGTGGTAGAACCATCTGTAGCGGCACCATTCTGGCTGACACCCTGAGCAGAGTTTTGTGACTGAGCAGTAGAGCCGGATCTGCAAGAGCGACCAGAATAGC
>JAQYWN010000849.1 GCA_029379265.1 Rhizonema sp. NSF051 | reverse complement strand
ATCCAGATGTTATATAAATTAAATTTGCTCCTACTCCTTAGTCCCAATTTTTAAGTCAGCAGCAATGGCTGATTATAACTACTACGAAACTCTCAAAGTTAACCCGAATGCGAGTCAAGCCGAAATTAAGCAAGCTTATCGTCGCTTAGTAAAGTTATTTCATCCCGACAGCAATCAGGAAACAGCAAACCATGATCGGATTATTCGCATCAACGCAGCATATGAGGTTTTGGGCGATGTACACAGTCGTCTAAATTATGACAAAAAGTTACGAAATGGTTTTCCACGAGGCAAAAGCGATCGCCAACAGCGGACAGCAGCAGCTCAACAAAAATATCAGGCTACACGAAAAACAGGAAGGGATGTTGATGAACAAGTTGAGGAATGGCTACGCTCAATTTATCATCCCGTAAATCGCATAATTTTTCGTATTCTCAATTCCCTACAAAAGCAAATTGAGAAATTAGCAGCAGATCCTTTTGATGATGAACTGTTACAGGAATTTCTGGATTACTTAGAAAACTGTCGAGATGATCTCAAAAAAGCACAAGCGTCTTTTCGTTCTCTGCCCAATCCCCCAAGTTTAGCGAGATCTGCCGCTCACCTTTACTACTGCCTGAATCAAATTAGTGACGGATTAGATGAGTTAGAATATTTTCCTGCAAGCTACGATGAGAGCTACTTGCACGCAGGACAAGAAATGTTCCGCATTGCTGTAGGATTACACTATGAAGCCCAAGAATCTGTAGTTAATTGATTGTTGTTTTTTGTTGGTGTTTGATGTAGACGACCAACACTGAATAAAATTAGTTATGCTGGAAACAGTAAAAGGTTAAGAAATTTTACATTTTCTCCCAGTATACTCATGCAATCTATTGTTAATCGCCGTGCTCAGTTTTCCGCAAGCCATCGGTATTGGTTACCAGAACTGAGTGAAGCAGAAAATATAGAGAAATTTGGTGCTTGCTCCCGATTTCCCGGACACGGTCATAACTATATCTTATTTGTCTCCCTGAGTGGAGAGTTAGATGAATATGGCATGGTGTTAAACTTGTCTAATGTGAAACAAGTCATCAAGCAGGAAATTACCAATCAACTTGACTTTTCTTATCTAAACGATACATGGCTGGAATTTCAACAAACTCTGCCTACGACAGAGAACATAGCGAGAGTTATCTTTGAACGGCTTGCGCCCCACTTACCTCTGATCCGCGTTCAACTGTTTGAAAATTCTGAACTTTTTGCCGATTATACAGGAAATGGAATGGAAGCTTACCTCACACTCAGCACTCACTTTAGCGCTGCTCATCGACTGGCGAATCCTCGTCTCAGTAGCGAAGAAAACTTCCAGATTTATGGTAAGTGCGCTCGTCCCAATGGTCACGGACACAATTATCATTTAGAAGTGACAGTCATTGGAGAGATTGACTCACGCACAGGTATGATTGTTGATTTAGGTGCGCTCAATCAGGTAATAGAAACTTATGTCATTGAACCCTTTGATCATACCTTCTTAAATAAAGATGTTCCTTACTTTGCTGAAGTTGTCCCCACTGCGGAGAATATCGCGCTTTACATCAGCAATTTAGTGCGATCGCCCATACAGGAACTGGGAGCCAAACTTTACAAAGTTAAATTAATCGAAAGTCCGAATAACTCTTGTGAAATCTATTGTACTGAACCAGAATCAGATTTACTAGCTACTCGAGAAAAGCAGTCAGTTTTAACAAGTCTGTAACTATAGCAAATTAGGCATTCAGCACAACAGAAGTCAGCTATGAATGGAATGAAGTCATCCGTGCTAATGGCTAAGTGCTTACGTACCAATTTAAAATTTGCAAGCAGTTAACACCTTGATGGTTGACTGCTTTTAATTATGGACGAAAATTCAATAAGTTTGGACATAAGTCTCTTAATTGAGTCTGTATTATAACTTGCTCATCTAAAAATTTTCATGTTGGATATGTAAAGAGGTAATCATCCAGCAAAAATTTGTTTGCTTACCTTGATGGAATTTTGAGCAAAGCATTTCAGCATTTAATGCTTTCATCTATTGGAGATTTAGGAGGATTTTATGAGCCATCCTTTCGAGCTAGAACTTTCTGATTTAGAAGCTGTCGAGCTAAGTTTTGAAGAACAATTAACGTCTGAAGACGCTGGAAAAGTTCAAGGTGGTTTTAAAGCTACCACTAATTACGTAACAGCAGCAGAGTTTGCTGAAGCAGGTGAAGAAGGTGGTGGCGGTTACCATCCTATACCCAAACCTATCCCTAGCGAAACCCTCACTGCTGTAAAATGGGGTGAGTCAGGTGAGGGTGGCGGTGGCGTTACTACTTATGCCATAACAGCAAAGTCTGGCGAAGTAGGTGAAGAAGGTGGTTATTTATAATTTTTCTGATTACGAATTTTAGAATCGGCACTACCAACCCGCAAAAAAATGAAGATTCGAGAAAATAGCGGTAGTGCCTTTTTTGAAGATTTATTTGTAGTAAGGACTTTAGTCCTTATCTTTTTGAGCAAAAAATATCAAAATTACTTTGATGGAGTGCTAGCCTTTTCAAGCTTTCAAATATTGTCATGAATATTCTAATTCTTGGTAGTTCAAGGGATGTTGAAGCAACACATGTGATGAATGCTTTGATACAAGCAGGTGCAGTGGTAAATTATTTAGACACTCTCTTGTTCCCAACTCAGATACAGCTATCTTGGGAGCCGAATACTCAAGCAGGATGCTTGACACTGCCAGGAGGATGTCAGCTGAATCTTCAAGATATCAAGAGCGTTTATTGGCGTAATTTCTGCACTCCATACATTCCTTCATTAAAAGATCCCGCTCAGCAAAAAATTGCTTTCAGCGATTCCATGAGTGTATTGCGATCGCTGATACAAGCTTGCCCAGCATTGTGGGTTAATTCCTGGCAAGCATATCAGTTTCACAAGGAAAAACCCTTACAGCTTAGTAAAGTTAAAGAAATAGGAGTGAAAATTCCAGCTACCTTGATCGGCAACGATCCAGATCGAGTGATCGAATTTTCTGAATGTCACCCCAAAATAATTTTTAAGCCAGTCTATGGAGGTACCCATACCCAATTGTTAACAGACTTCCATTTAGACCGCAAGCGACTAAGTTTGGCACTCAAGCTTTCTCCAGTGACAATCCAGGAGTATATTCCCGGCACTAATATTCGTAGTTATGTAATCGCAGATTCGGTTTATTCTGCGGAAATTCGCACTCACTCCATAGACTTCCGAGAAGATTCCGCAGCTGAGTTGGTTCCGGTAGATCTCCCAGAATCAGTTCAACAGCAGTGTCTAGCCATTGCTAAAGCATTGATGCTAGAGTGGACGGCTATTGATTGGCGTTTAAATCCAGAGGGTGAATACGTATTCCTAGAAGCTAATCCCAGCCCTATGTTTGTGAACTTTGAACATCAAACTGGTTTTCCCATCACTCAGGAACTAGTTAAGTTGTTAATGTAATATCACGTTCGCCTAATTACTTATAAATAAAATATAAGCTTGTAGTTGCGCTTTAGCGCTCTTAACAGTTAAGAG
>JAQYWN010000848.1 GCA_029379265.1 Rhizonema sp. NSF051 | reverse complement strand
AATATATACTAGATACTAAAAACAATAATTTGGCACTTGACAATTTCAATTCCCTAGTGTTGTATCAGGTTCTGACGTGGAAGGGTGCGTGTTGATTGGTACAGAAATCCTTTCATCTGAAGTTTCCCTAAAGGGAATATTCACCTCAGTTACCTCAGTTGCTTCCAACAGTGGAGGCTGTTCGTGTACGACCTCGCTACTGTCGTCAACCTTTGTGCGGCTTACGAGTACAATCTGTGCCATTAACACTATGCCTGCACCGATGAAACCCTTAGTTGTAAAAGTCTCCCCGAGTAGGAAAAACGAAAAAATTGCCGTGAAGACTGGCTCCAGCGTTCGCACTATCGCCACTTCGTTGCCCGGAATCCAGCACTGTGCTTGTGGCTCTAAGTAGCTGACGAGGGCACTGGCAACTATGCCAAGATATATGAGTCCACCCAAATGTGTACCAATTGCCTCAAGCTGGTTCGGCAGAGCCGGAGCAGCCCATAAAAGACCAAGTACTGCAGGTACCCAAGCCCCGACAGCACAGAGTGGCAAAGGCTGATGGTACTGCATAAATCTCTCAAGCACTAGGATGTAAACCGAGTCAAGAAAGGCACAACCGAGCAACCAAAGAGAGCCAACCAGCGGCTCTCCACTGTTCCATGACATAACCCCGATGCCGCTGAAAGCAAGTACGGCTGCAAGGATAACCCTTACAGAGCGCTTGCCCAAGAGTACTTCAAACAGTGTCACAAAGACCACGCTGAGTGCAAAGATAAATCCTCCTCGGTTGGCAGATATGGTCTCGATCCCAATCGCCGAGGTAGCATAGATACCGAAAAGCAAGAGTCCAGCGAAGATCCCGTCACGATTGTAGGGCAAGAAGCCACCGGGTTCTCGTACCGTAGCCATCAAATCGCGGGCACCGACAGAAAGCATCTGCTGGAGGGTATTTTCATGGCGGCGACGCTGCATCAGAGGCGAGAACACGTTCTCGGTGGGAGGCTGTTTATTGAGTAACTCGGCTGTGACGACTTGGGCAATCAACGGAGCCATCAGCATCCCATTCCTGTAGGTTCCCGTCGCCACGAACAACCCTTGTTTTATTAAAGTAGTCAATAAATATGTATTTTGGCTCCTGAATTCTTACCCCATGCCTAAAGTCAGGGGGTATTCTGACGAATGACTCCTTTTCCCCCTTTTCTCTGACTCTTAAAAAAATGGGCGAACCGGGAGTCCTAAACTCATAAACCCGGTTTCTTCACGAAACCGGGTTTATGAGTTTAGGACTCGCACGAAAATTGCACTGTTAGAAACGAGAAGTTTAAATGGTACTAAACAATGAAAAAACAATTAATCACTCTTAACGGCACTGTTGAGGCTTACCTACTCAAACCCGAAGGACAAGTGAACGGACTGCTACTGACTGACGGTAAACAACTACACCTACCACCACATTTGAGTGCAGCCCTGCAAGAAGCCGTTAAACCAGGTGATACAATTGAGGCGACTGTTGAACCTGGGGAATCTTCACCTTTGGGAGAAGAATTTCGCACTCAAAGACTTACCAATACCGAAACAGGTAATATCGTGGCAGATCAACCTCCAGCACCGTCGCCCAAGCCAGGAGAACCGCTAAGTGTTGAAGGGAATGTGATGCACTGGCTGGTTGGTCATAAGGGAGAACCATTAGGCTTCATCCTTGCTGATGGCATTTATTTGCATATCCCACCTCACATTGGGAAAAATCTTACTCACCAAGTGAAGATTGGCGATCGCCTTAGCGCTGAAGGCTACGGGACGCGCAACGATTTTGGTATTAGCTTGACAGTAGAAACTCTCAAGTGTAACGAACAGCCATTGGTAGACTTGAGTGTTAAAGGCTCACATCACCACAAGCATGCCGCAGACCATTACGAACTGGCTGCACACCATCATCGCAAAGCTGCGAAACATTCTGAGTCTGGAGAGCGCGAAAAGGCTGCCGAACACGTCAAAACTGCCCATGTGCATCAAAAGCAAGCACTGAAGCATACAGAGGAAGCAGATAAGCAGTACGCTCCTGAACACACCGGAGCGTAAGTTTTGATTTGTATATAGAGGTTCTCAATTGGATATCATACAATCTCCCCTTTTGCAGAATGCCCCTCTCCCAAACTTGGGAGAGGGATGCCAGTCAGGGCGCGAAGCTCTGGGGACGGAAGCTTCCGTCCCCAGAGCTTCGCCCTCTTGAGGGCATGAGCGTATTTGATTCAAACGAGAAATGCTATAGAGACGCGATCAAAGCGTTTCTATATTTGATTATTTGATCAGATGGGTGTGGACTACCAACTTTAAAGGTAAACGTATGCAGAAAAGGCAAGGTTTCTCAAGAAGGCAAAGTTTACAAGGACTCGATTTCTTAAATGTTTTCCTTGCTGATATCCAGGGTGGTGTAGGTCCATTTTTAGTTATTTATCTCACATCTACTCTTCACTGGCATCCAGAGCAGGTGGGCATACTCATGACTATACCAGGAATAGTCGGAGTTTTAGCACAAACACCAACTGGAGCTCTGATTGACCGCGTCCAAGGCAAAAGGATGCTGGTAGTATTTGCTGCATTGCTAATCGCTATAAGTGCTGTAATTTTGGTGCTAACACCTACATTTCCGGTAGTGGCCGCTACTCAATCAGTTACTGCTATTGCCGGAGCAATTTTTGGACCTACCATAGCTGCTATTTCTTTGGGGTTGGTTGGACGTGAAAAAATGGACAGGAGGATAGGACGTAACCTTACGTTTAGTTCTGCTGGCAACGTTATTGCTGCCCTTTTGGCTGGTTTGATTGGTCAATTCATTGGTCTGCCAGCAATTTTTTACTTCATTGCCTTGATGTCTGTGGCTGTGATTGTTTCTGTTCTAAGGATTAATGATGCTGATATTAATTATACGCTGTCTCGTGGAGGTGATGACGGTGATAGAGCAAAGCCTCATGTGTCCAAGGCGACAACACTATTGAGCGATCGCCGGATTCTAATTTTCGCTTTTTGTGCAGTCCTGTTTCATTTTGCCAACGCCTCAATGTTGCCTTTGGTTGGTGAAGAACTGGCAAAAAAAGGGAGCAACCCGTCACTCTATCTGTCAGCATGCATCATTATGGCTCAAGTAGTGCAGATACCGTTAGGGATTTTAATCGGTCGCTGGGCAAGTTTGACCAAGCGAAAACCAATCTACTTAATTGCCTTTGCTGTGTTGCCGATTCGGGGGTTGCTTTATACTGTAAGCAACAATCCCTTTTTTCTCGTTTCTGTGCAACTTCTTGATGGAGTTGGAGGAGGTATTTTCGGTGTGATGCAACTTCTTGTCATTGCTGATCTTACAAAAGGAACGGGTCGCTTTAACCTGTTGCAAGGGACGCTTGGTACTGCTGTGGGAATTGGAGCATCGTCAAGTAACTTACTTGCCGGATACATAGTTCAGCACGCGGGTTACAATGCTGGGTTTTTCAGTATGGCAGCAATCGCTGTTGTGGCTTTAGCCGTTTTCTGGTTTGCTATGCCCGAAACCAAGCCCCCTTCAGAGGAATTAAAA
>JAQYWN010000086.1 GCA_029379265.1 Rhizonema sp. NSF051 | reverse complement strand
GTTAAACTATACTCATTTAAACTTGCTATGTATTATACTTCATACAGTCCACCGTTCTGGCTGCGAAACGGTCTAGCCATGACTGTTTATAGCTCACGCTGGGGAACTCGTGTTTGGGAAAATACTACAAAAGACACTGAGCCGCTATATGAGGAAAGAATTTTTGTCGGTGCCCAAGGAGTGCCAATATTTGGTAGGATGGCTATACCAAAAAACGCTCGCGGTACGATAATTGGCACTTATGGCATTATAGGCGAATTAGATAATCAATGGTTTCTAAAGCTATTGGCACGTAAGGCATATGCTCATGGATACGCTGTTGTGTTGTTTGATTGGCGTGCCCACGGCAAGACAGCCGATTTGTCACCAACCTTAACAAGCGATGGTTTGTACGAAGGAGAGGATTTTGTCCGCATTGCTGCGGCTGCCAAGACTATGGGGTGTCCTGAGAAATTTTGGTTTCTAGGGTATTCTTTAGGAGGACAATTGGCGCTTTGGGCAGTTAAAGTATCGATGGAACTGACTGAGGAGTTAGGACTAAAAGACAGCGACATCGGCGGTGCAGCAGTGATTTGTCCGAATTTGGACTCCAAGCGATCGCTTTGTTACTTAATTCAACAACCGTTGGGTAAATATTTAGAGAAGGTGATCGCTCAAAATTTGAAGAACCTCGCTTGGCGAATTCATGATGCACATCCTGGTACCATAGAACCAGAGGCAATTGAACGAGCTAACAGCATCTGGGGTTTTGACCATGAACTGGTAATTGGGCGATTGGGTTTTCCTTCTGTGGAAGCTTACTACGAAGCCAGCAGCGCTTTGCATTTGCTGCCACATATAAAAAAACCTACTTTGATTATATACGCTCAAGACGATCCATTATTCGATCCAACAGTTATCCCCGATCTGCAAGCTGCCTGTGCCAGTAACTCCGTCATAGATTTGCTACTAACTCGTCACGGTGGTCATGTTAGCTATATAAGTAGCAAACAGTGTCAACAGCAAGCTCAAGATCCCGACATTTGGTGGGCATGGAATCGAGTTTTACAATGGTTGGACGCTGTTTCTTAACCTTACCTAAAAAAAGAATAGCTGCCTTCTGAAATAAATTAATTGATATAATCACTATTACTATATGTGCCGTAATTTGTGGGGCAGATACATGGGGAGATATTGCCTTGTGTAAAATAAACTGTAGCAGGGATTTTTCTATATGAAAGTGTGCGAGTCATCCAATCGAGGAGTTTCTCCACAATGATCGCAGCCAAAGACAACGCCCCTCACCTCACCCCAGACGAGTACTTTGCCTGGGAAGCAACCCAACTGGAAAAACACGAGTATATCAACGGCGAAGTTTACGCCATGACTGGCGGCAGCGTCAATCACGGTCGTATCGCCATCCGCTTCACCGCCTTCGACAGCCACTTAGAAAATACAGGTTGTATCACTGGAAATTCTGATGTCAAAGTCAATATCTTTGGCAGTAATAACTATACCTACCCAGATGCCAGCATCACCTGCGACGATCGCGATAAAACAACCACCCAATACATCACATACCCCTGCCTCATTGTCGAAGTCCTCTCCGCCAGCACCGAAGCCTACGACAGAGGGGGCAAATTCCGAATGTACCGCCAAAACCCAGCCTTAATCGATTACCTACTAGTCAGTTCCACCAGCATCGAAATCGACCTGTATCACAAAAACGACGCAGGCGACTGGTTAATTATCAACTACAAAGCAGGCGACACAATCGAACTCAAAAGCATTAACCTCAATTTCCCCATTGAACAAGTCTATCGCGGTTTAACCCTCACTCCAGACAGTTTCCCAACAAACATCATTAGGGAATAGGTAGTTCAGAGACTACGAGTTATTGCCAAAAACCTCAGAGACTTTTATCTACTTGGCCATGATCCGTATTATGGTGAGGCGGTTGGCATAAAGTTTGACCTCTAAAAACTTTTCAAACACCCTCTAAGTTCATGTTGCGCGATCGCTGCCACAACTTGGTTATGTATCTTATCGAAAACACTTGCTTGAGATAGACTTTTAAAAGACTGCTTCGTGACTAAATTCAAGCAGTTGAGTACTCTTTTCTGCCATTGTTCTGAGTTAGTCACATCCCAAGCCTCAAAAACTTCTTTTTCCGCTAAACCTCCTAAGCGATGAGAAAGAGTGTTTCGCATTGTTCGTGCTGATGTCCAGAATACTTTCAAGTCCAGACTAATTGCCGTTTTAGGAATAGCAGTAGTCAATAAATCTTCCAAAATTTGACCAAGAAGGGCAATTTCCTCTAGCTGGTGTCCTTGTGAGTTATAAAAATGACGATTGAGAGAAGAATAGGTTTGTATAATCGAACGCTTTAGCGATGGATATTGATTTTGTCTTTCTTTAACATTGTTTGGAAAAGAGTTAATTGCCCACAAATATAAAAGTCCTTCAATAGACCGATGACTGTGTAACATCGCTTCTATAGTATTCTGTTGTTGTAGGCGAATTACACCAAGATATGCTTGTTCGTAAGCTATCAACCAGTATGTATCCTTTACTTGTTCTGCTATTTTTACAAAACTCTTAGCTAAGGAAAAAAAGCTTTTAAACTGTCCCTGGTTCCAAGCCATACCTGCTTTTAAAAGATTTGGCACAGCACCGAATCCGGAATTAGGCTGCTGGAAATATGGTAGCAACAAATCGTACACTTCGGCGTAGTCATAGCGGTTTAACAACTTCAAAGCCTGCTGCTGAGTTCTGTCCCAAAGATAATTGGTACCAAGAAATGGTTCACTGTAATCAGAGGGAATTCCGACTCGATTGGCTTGAGTATTTTGCTTAAATTCAAAAAATTGAATGCGATCGCCATAAAGACTAAGCCCTGAAATCCTTGATGCTTCCGAAGCTTGCCCTACTCCTCCTTTGAGACAAACCCAAATTGACTGATTTGCTTCAATATTGATTTTGTGTCTCCAGGTTTTTCGCCACCAATGAAACATTTGCTCGAAATTAGAGGGATTGATGTCATCTAATCCCAACGTAATAATTTCGACAGCATCAGTATTTATGTGGTGAAATTCGTTGACAATCCAATCTTTAATTAACTCAGATGCATAGATTGTATCTTTTTCCCGCTCTTGCACCTCTTCTTTTTGGTCAGTTGCCATTAAGTAAACTTTTTCTATTTGGGTAGCTTGCTCACAGAGAAACTTGCCAATAATTGCTGGCTTAATGCGTCCTCTAAAAGTTGTAATATTATCTAGTAAGTATTTTGTCAAATCTCGATAAGTGATAGTACTCAAACTCAAGTCAGAAATGACCTCAGCTTGTTCGCCAATAATATCTGCATTACGCATTCGGTCATCACCGATGTTGTACCAAGTTCCCGAGGAAATTTGGAACATTAAATCTCTGGTACCAATTGTAGCAATTAAAACTGCTGTCATGAAGTTTTCAAGTAAGAGGCCAAATTTGAGCGTAATTCCCAGATGCACGAGCGCTTAAGTGTTGTAAATACTTTCTGCGTGGATCTGCGGTTGCACCAAAAACCGTCACCACTTGATAATCACCTAAATCTGCAATCCACACGGGTGATGGTTTAACTTCCCTAACAACCTTGCCGCAAAGATTACCGTCATATTTCTTACTTCCGCCTGCATCTTGGATTTTTAAATCTTCACCGTGCATAACTGCCAGTGCATAAGGCTTGCCAAAGTCTTCATCTCCAGCACATACAACTATGCGACAATTATTATCACAGGCTTCAGTCCAGCACTCTTTACTGACTAAGCCACGAGTTTTGGGCGATCGGTACTCAAAAGACGCCCCTAATAACTGTAATCCTATGTAGAAGTCCTGCAACCGTTGCTGAAATAACTGCTGAAACTTTTTAGGAGTATCTGGTAAGCTCCAAAATGAGTCATCGCTCTCAGGTGTTAGAGTAGAACCACGATACCAAGGAGCTGCTTGCCGATTTTGCCGAGAATAGCAAGGTCTTCTTGCACCCTGACCAATACCTCCTAAGTGAAACATTAACCAGGTAAGGTTTTTACATAGTTGTTTAATAGCGTTTTGTTTATCTTGGGGTGCTTCAGAGGATAAATGCAGCGTTAAAATCCCTTGTTGTTCACCTTTGGGTTCATTTTTACCTCGAGCATTCGGTTGAGGCTCTTTCTGAGTGACTTTTCCTTGTAATATTCTTACCATCAACCAACCACGTTCTTTGGGATTGATCGCTCCGAATAGCTTCGCTTCCCAAGATTTTACTTGATCGGGTTCTAGTACGCCTAAAGCGAAAACCCGGAACCAGTAACGCAGCATTGACTTGAAGGCGATAGGACGCACTTCGGCAACGGGTGATGTATCTGACCTTAATCTACCCTGTGAATTTATCTGGTAAGGTTGATAAATATTTTTAAATTTTTGCCGACTATGAATGAGCTGTCCTTCCAGAGTAAATTCGACGCGAAAAAAGTCATTCTTATTATTAGTACCTGCTCTGATTAATTCTCCATAACCAGTGTTAACCTGAGAACCAATACCAGATTGCAAACCTGTAGTTAACCACTGTTTTACTTTTTCTAATACTTGGGAATCTTTACAGCTAGTGGCTAGACGCAAGCCGATTAAAAATGTAGCTTCCGTCAGACAGAAAAAAGGGTTAGGATTTGGCTCGTATTTCAGCGAATCACCATCCCATTTCCAAATATTATTTGCCATATCCATCGCCAAGAACTCAGGTTGATTGGGCAATGGATAAGCATCTAGAAAAATCACTTTACCTGCACAATCAGCGGGATTTTTCGCATTTAGGGAACCAAAATAAGGTGCAACTTCCCTTTCTGCTGCTTCCCACTTCAGGTGTTTTTGTGCCATAATTTCTCGAATTGCTTGAGTTCTAGCCACACCGCGCAGGGTACTAGATGGAATATAAGGCATTCCTAAAGGATCAAAAGCTGGTAGCAGGATGTTTTCAGGCCCTCGATGTCCCCCTACCCGAAGCCGCCAAGGAGACTTGACTTGAAAGATCTCACTGGCAATTAGTTTAGTACGTTTGGTAAGTTGGTCGAGGCGAGTTGAATATTTTGCTTTTTCCTCTGCCATTTGAAGCAACTGCAGTTTGGTTGCATCTTTATGTTCACTATCAGGCGATCTCATCCAGCGCAGATATTCTACAAAGCTGGTTGTTGCATCTGGGGTTGGTTCATTTTCCTGGTTAAGCCAAGGTGACGGCATTGTTTGACTATCAGGCTGCTGATAGGAATGATTTCCTCCACCTCCAATACTGCTGGTATTATGATTATTGTTAGCACTATTGAAGCTACCATTTTTATGGTTGACTGCAATTATTTTTCGAGTAGGCTTTGGATTTGCAGGTTGTGAGTGTTGAACCTGTTCTGGTCGTTTAGGTCTTTCAAACACCATAAACTTATTCTCCCTTAATGTCCCAATACACAGCAGCAGCCCAAAAGCTAAATTCTTGGGCTAATGCCAGTCCCAATCCTGTTAAACCCAGATATTCATCTACATCAAGCTTTCTGAGTACCGTTAGTCCTTTGTCGTTTGCTAAGTTTTCCACTTTCGACAAGCTTTCTAAACACTCAAAGTATTTTTTCACAACTTGCTTTTTACCTTCTTGACTCAATGCCTTTTCTTCTGCTTTCAGACGCATCATTCCCCAGGTAGACAGATAAGTGTAAAGTTCAACTGCTTGATTTTTCTGCTCTTTGAGGCGAGTTTCATCCTGGTTGGGTTGCGATCGCAAAGCACCTAAAGCATCGTAAACGGGTGTGGCAATTGTCCTTGGATCAAATGTCATCATAAAATTCCTCTATTAACGATTCCTAACAGCCGTTACTTCATCCCTTGTTTAACCACTGCTGAACAAATCCCCGTCCTAAACTTTCCTGTCCACCAATTTGCACAATAGAGTTTTCTGCTAACAGATTTTGGAAATCAGCGTTAGATTGTCTAGCTGTGCCGTTCGCTTGTGATGTCGTTCCCCAGGAAAAATACATGAGAGTATCTGGCGGGATTGCTTCTTCGTAACGAAATCCGCCGTCTACAGATTTGTGTTCATCCAATTTGACTTTTACTTGTCGCCATAAACTCATCTGAATCAGTGTGGCGCAATGTTGATCGGGAAGAACAAGCACTCGATTAATAACACTAGTTTCTGGTGTTTGAGGAACAAAGGTTTTCCAGTCTTGCCACTGTGTTAATTTGTCAGCCTGGAAAATCGCATCTTTTAGGTAAACAGCATTTCCTGTCGTGAAATTACAGCTATATTCGGCTGGCAAATTAGAAATATTACCTTGCAAACGCAGCCATCGATGTAACAGCATTGGACAACTGATCCAGATAATGCTGTGACTTAGCGAGGGCACAGGTAGCCAGAGAATCGAACCATCTCCAATCCAAATATCACCCTGTTCTAGTTGTTGTGAGTCTTTTAACTCTGTTCCGAATAACTTAAATCGCGTACTTTGATCTACCACTGTTGCCCTTAGCCTACCCCGAATCGTACTTGAAGGTATGTAAGGCAAATTAGTATGAGATTCACGGGCAATTCCTAGTAAATTACCTTCTTGAGTTGTGCCACCTGTGTGTAGTGGTGAGATCAGATATAAGTATGTATAGTTAATCATGATTCTTGTTTTCTATTTCTTTGTAGATAATCCACAGCAACTCAGAGTAACCAAGTTGTCTCCAGGTATGCGCCTTTGTATTCGAGTCATCCTGAAACAAAGATTGTGGCTGATTGAGGTAATATAAGCTACCTGGAGGTGCGGCAAACACTTGTGGTGCAGGAACACTCTTGTCTTTGTCACGAAAGCGACAACTGATAGCTACGGCTTTCTCAGTCGCAAAGCTGACTAACTCTCCTGGCGTTTGATTTTGATTAGCTGTTTGGGCTAACTTCCATTCCCAAGGAAAAGCCTGACATGTAGATGTCTCTTTACAGTTGTCTTTTTGTTTACGTTCAAAGACTCCGGATGTGACAAGGTAAGCAAGGGATTTCCCGCCACGGTTAAAGTTGTGCTGAGACAACTTTTGCAGAGTCTCCCATTGTTTGCTGAGGCGATCGCACTGCTGCAAAATCACTCGATGTCCCTCTCCTCCCAGTCGCAAAGTCGTCGGAGTGTCTATTTCTTGATCAACACCAATCGCCAAACTCCACCCAGGATAAAGGCGAATCGCATTCTCCACAAAGTAACCATCCGCATCCTTAACTTGTCGTTTCCCGTCTTCAATGGAATTGTGGGAACGAGTTTCTACTGTCCACGGTTTGTCTTCTCCTGCATGTTTCACCAGCCAATGATTAGGAACGATTTCTCCGGTTTTCAGGTATTCATTAACCACTTCAAATGGTAGGTACTGACGATACTGTTTCTCAATGCCAGTCTCATCCTCCTCTTCTGGATGCTGAATCCAGGATGGTTTCACCAAAGGACGAGGTTGGTGTGGATCGCTGAGAGCGTGATGCACATGCGATTTCTCATCCCAGTCTACAGGTACTAACGGCGTTGCACCGACAAACCCCAACGGACGAGGAAAATACAACGTTTCTCCACTCCAGCATAAAAACGGTCCTGTTAGTCTAAATTTACTCCCCTGACTCCGATTCATTAAGGCACTTATCGCCCCTGCAATACTATGACCGTTCGGCGGAAATACGCTTCCTGCCCATGCTCTTTCCCCTGGTGAGAAAGGTTTGGCATCTCGCAATAATAGTACATCTATAGGTGTCAAAGTATACCATTTCATAATACATCTCCTGACAGTTTGATGTCACGATTACGAATTGTCCAGGCAGCAAGCTTTAGCCAATTTTGTACTGCTGGTGTTAAATCTTTATCTGAGGTAGTTATCCACAAAGCTTTCAGAAACTCTGCTAATTGCAGATGAAACTCGTTTTTTGCGGTGTCGTCTCCTTTAAATTGTTCTCGGCGATCGCAAAAAGCTTTGGTCCAAGGTAGAATTGCTTGTAGTATAGGTACGGGATGCTGACTCCAAACGCTTACCGCTTGCTCAAAAAGTGCCGCATCTATCTTAGGATAGATATTAATTAGCTTTTGCCATAAGTTGAAAACATCAAATTTAGCTGTTGCCTTGAGGATGTTACCGTTACTGTAGATAATTCGGACTTGGACAGCATCTTTTTTTGTGTAGCTATCCTTGTCACTATCGCAATAACTATGCTCTTTCGCCTCTGCTTCTGCTTTCCACATGTGATCTAAGGCAATAGCTAGAGGTACTGAATGATGGGCGATCGCCACTCCAAAGCTAATAGTTGCTGCACGACCCATTGTAAAGAGTGGACGAGTAGAAAGTAGAGGTTTACCGCGAGCATCAAGTGGTAATTCCTGATTTTTCCATTGCCAGTAATCACCTTCATTCTTAAACTGATCGTGTGGGTCTTTATCTCCTCGAAAACATTGGCGAATATCCCACAACCAGTTGTCCCATTCCCACAAATTCGTGTATGCTAAGACATCATCGCCACCCCCGTAAATTAAGCGTCCAGCGTAACGTCGTTCTGTAAGGTAGGGAACGAGTTGATTGGAAAAGTCTAACAAAGCACGACTGAGGGCGTTGTGGGTGGATGGTCCCATGCGTTTTTTCACTTCTAGGAATTTCTGGAAACTTTCGTGGGATACTAATAATCCAGAGGGAATGTAATCGCCATAATTTTTTAACTTTTTACCTTGCAGCCATTCACTCATGCCATCACCGTCACCTGCTGCTAATACATACCAGTCAGTAGGATTGTTGCTGGGATAAAATCTGTCAATCGTCTTCTGAATTTCGCTGCGATAGTTTGTTTTAATTGTGCTGATTTCTCGACGGATATTCTCTTTGATATCTTGGTCTATTTCCTTTTTCAAATGCTCTTCTAGTTCATTAATCTTCGGTGTGTTAATATCTTCTACTAACCAGCCTGCATTTAATAAGCGGGGATGATATTTCTTCGGGGATGTGTTGTCATCTATCCAAGGAATTCCCCATTTACTTCTCATGTCCTTAATAACATATTTAACATCAGGAAATTTTGTATTGACTGCTTCACAGGCTTCTTCAAATTGCTGTTGATGAGCAGTGTTATTTTTGTTAACTTTTAAATATCCCGCGACTCCCGATGTTAAGTCAGGGTATGATCCAGCGATTACATCAGCTTTTTGTTGCTCATCGTTTATTTGTAAGAGCTTGGGTAAAACCTTTTCCAGCCCCCGTTTGATAGTTTCCGTTGCATTGAGTTGTTCTCTGCCATCAAATAAACCTACTTGTCTTTCCCAGTATTTTTTAGTTTCGTTTTCAGTGATCCAATCATCTCCTGGATGTACCACTGGTCCGATACCAGATATAGTAGAGCGAGAACCAAAAGCTGTGGGAATTTGCCAATTACGGGCATTCTTTACAGCTGATACAGAGTACCGAGTTTGGTCAAAAATGTGCGCCCACCACGAACCAACATTGACACTAAACCTTCTTCCTTGCTTTTCTAAGCGTTGCTTGCAAGCAACTCTTAGAAAATCCATTTCATCTGGTTGAAAGAGTTTTCGTTTGTCAGTTGTTAAGTTGTATATTTGATTTTGGGCATCTCGCCAAGGTTGAAATTTATCTTCTTGTTCTTTTGAGATAGCCGCGTTTTTCAGGGGTTCACCTTCTATCCCAATCGGTACGGCAGCCCAATAAAACTGCCATTGGGATTTTAACCAACCCTGCCACGTTTTATGGTCGCGTTGTAAGTCTCGCATCCAGTCGCGGTTTTCGTGTAATTCATTAAAAACTAAGTTGTCTATTTCTTGCCATTCTTGCAAAAGCGTCTGTTTGGCAGTTTGCATGGCAGCTTGGACTTTATCTTTTGGCAGGATTAACACCAACACGTTGGGGAATCCGGCTGTGAGGAGGGCGCGATCGCTTGGTTGGGTTACCCACTCTTTAAACTCAGGAAATTTTTTCAGTATCCAATGATCTATCAATGGTTGTTGAAATAAACTCGGATAAATAAAGCTATCAGGACCGTATTGTAAAGCCAATTGCCAGCAGACTTTAGCTGAGAGATAGTGTAATATCCAAGAACCTGCCCAAAAGTCCCGCATCTTCCGACTGGCTTTAATCAGCTCTTGTACTGGGGTAAAGGTGAAGCTGGCAAGATAAGGATGAGATAACGTTTGTTCTGATGACCAACGTTGAACTAATGCGGTTGTCAAATCATAGCCGGCTAACGCACCTGCAAGTGCAGCAGTTGTACTGGCGTGACTCCAAATTGAACTATCGGGAAGACGGGTTTCTGCTGGCATCAGCATCAGAGAATCATCGTCAAATTCCTGACAAGCGACTTCTGGTAAACAACGCCATAGCCACCAAAACACTTGTTTGATATCTTTTTTAGCGACTTCTGGTATCTTTTCTAGCAGCTTCTTTTCTCGGGTTTTTAAGTCTTCCTTTTCATGTGTCTGGGGCTTGATTTTAAAGTTGTGTTTAGCCCCAGACATCAAATGAGAGATTTCCAAACCTGTGTCTTGGCAATAGTTGATACTTTCAATTAGACTCCCAATAGCACCGCGATCACTTGCGGAGGAAATGTAATCTGCTTGGCGGATGTGTCTCAGAATTTTCCGATAGGAGCTTTCTGGGTTCCATTTGTGATCTACCCAATTTTGCATAACTTCTAGTTCTTGCCAGAAGCTATTGCCACCACGCCCTCTGTTATTATGTAACGGTTTTAACACCGGGTCGTGAAGCAATCCCCAAATTTTCGCTTGCCAATATGCATCACACACAAGTAAAACCCTTTTGTACCATGAAGCCTCAATTGTATCAATTGATATCGGAGAATGTCCAATCTCCGTAAATATTTGTATAGATGAATTTTCAATTTTTAGATTCTTTACTGCCCGTTGGGGTCTCCTCCGAGTCCCGCAAATGGTGTTATTCATGTTCGATTGAACACTTATAATGTTTGTAGTTGCGCTTTAGCGCTCTCATAATCTTAAGAGCGCTAAAGCGCAACTACAAACCTATAATAATAATATAGGTGCCGCCGAATTAGCGATTCTGGGAACTTGGCGCGATACAATTGCAGACCTATTACCCGAAGAATTACAAACAGTCAGGAGAAGGGTTTGTCGCTAGACACCACCCCAAAGTGCCCGAATTAGTTTGTTAGTCAATTCTGTACCCAGCATCTGCGCTGCTAACTTGTTGCCTGGATCGCGTTCAGCGCTGCTACGGCGCAAAAACAAGTCCCGTTCAGCCAAGCCAGCCCGCACATCTTCTTTTATTGGTTCAGCCTCGTCTACCCACGTCAGCCAGCGATCCAGCATTTCATGTGCAACTGTGCGAATCAGGTTGAGTGTGTCATCCGTAGCTGAACAGGTATAGCAAAGGCTAATAGGCGATTGAAACTGGCGGACATACAAGCTCTTGCTAGTAAATAATGACAGACTGGAATTGCTGTGCAAACTCAGGAATGTCTGATTAACTGGCTCATAGTAGCGATCTAGATATTCCAGGTCAATTAAAATATCAGTTCGAGGGATGTAATCAATGTAAAAAAAAATATTTGGAAACGTGCCAAACTCAAACGCCAGATGAGGAACCCGGATATGCGATCGCAACCAGGTAGTTAGACGCATTGTGCTGAAGCTTGATTTTTCGGTCTTGGCAAACCACCCATGCACTAACCAATCAATTTCTTCTCCAGAGAAGGTATTGAGCGAACCGTGTGCCTCTTTTGTCGTGGCAGAATAGCTCTGTAAGCTTTTCGTAGAAGGTTCTGGATGTAGCGTAAAACGAGCATCCAACTTCTGCCTGAGTTCGTTTGTAATACCCCATAACTGTTCAAAAGGTTGTTGCGAAATCATTGTTTGTCTTTGCTTTGTTTACATAAACTTAATGTAAACGAAGAACTCCAGGTAATAGCATGTCAGATTCCGGTGCTACAAAGTCGAAAGTTGGTAAATTTCTCATCAGTTTCCATTCGATTAGTTTCCCTAGCGAGTAGGGACTTGCACAAGATGGCGTCTCGCTGATTCACAAACAAATGTTTCCATTCGATTAGTTTCCCTAGCGAGTAGGGACAGCTAAAGAGGCGCTTGCTTACGCTAACGAAACAATTGTTTCCATTCGATTAGTTTCCCTAGCGAGTAGGGACCCCACCATCTTAAACCTTGACTCAGTAAGGCGTCTAGAGAGGGTTTGCGAGGGGGTCAGATTTGAGAGCCACAATTGATGAAAAATGAGATAAAGAAATCGCTAGATTGCTTACAGGACAGGGGAGCGAGGGGGTTGACGAAAGAATCAGCATTTTAGCGATTTGCGGACCCCCTCGCACTCAACCCTAATTTAAAAATGCGGGACTACCAGAGACTAGTACAACACGGCGGAAATAAACCACCCATCTGAAACAGGTAAAAAGCTTACAGAATAAGTGTTCTTTCTTTTTACTTTTTAGTTTTTACTTTTGCCTTGTTGTACTAGGATTTTCCCATTTTCTCAAGTACTAGATAATAACAGACCCTGGTATTTCAGTTACAGGTGGACCTACACCCCAAGTTTCTACCTGTCCTAAGGTATGCCGCGATAGTGGGTAAAACCGAATGCTGTCTTCTCCAAGCTTGACCCTTTTCTTCAGTCTTTGACAAAGTTCTTTATACTTTCCCTGTTCCAGCAAACACTCAAACACCGAATATTGAACTCGCTTGCCGTAGCCTTCAAGTAAATCAGATACTTTTTTGCGGCGCTTGTCACAGGGAATGTCGTAAGCCACGACGTATAAAAACATGCTGACAACTGCTATATTTAACGAATTTGATACGGCTGATAAAGCTGACTAGGATTGTAGACAAACTGCTTGTATGTCTTAACTTGCTGAGTAAGCAAATCCCATCTTGGCTGTTGTTCTGGGGAATTTGTTTGAACTTCTTCCTCCATGCGCTGTAAAAATGCTTTGAGATACTTTCTCCTTCCAGAGTCATTTAAATAACACCCGCCATTGCGGTATTCAAAATCTTGCTGAGCATCTACAACTCTACTGTTGACCAACCATAATACAAGAGAATCAACAATAGGAGCGCGGAACTCCTCGATCAGATCTGAGGCTAGTGCGGCATGCCGTTCCGAAGCTTGATGCAAACAGGCATAATAGGGATCGAGTCCTTGAAGTTCGATCATTGCTAGGAGATGATTCCACAGTACTTGGTAACCAAAACTCAACATAGCATTGACAGGATTTCCAGGAGGACGACGGGTACGTGCGGTAAAAACAAACTCCGAATTTGTCAAACACTCGCCAAAAGCTGAGAAATACTGAGCCGCACCCGCACCTTCAAACCCCATCAGCCTTTCCCAAGAATCAGCTTCAGTTGCTTGAGATGCCAGATGATCCAAACTTGGTATGACTCTATCTAATATTTCCGACTCTCGTCGCTGTCGCTGTCGCCGCAATAGAACTCGGCTATTTTTCAACTTAGTTCGCACGATCTCTCTAGCAGTAATCAGCCTTTCCACTGCATTCAGTTGTTGCTGATAGCGAGACAATTGTCGGTATCCCCGCTCAATTGGTACAATCCTTCCGTAGCAGAATCCCATCCGAGAAAGATAGGCAATGGGGATATCTCGCCACAGACAAGCACGAATAGCTTGGGTGGTGACTTGCGACTTACCAAAGATGAGGATTTGCTCCAACAATGGCAACTGCACCTGACCGTAAATTGTCTCTCCCTGCTTGACAATAAGGGTTTCTTGTTCTAGACGAACGTAGCAGTTTTGCTGGGAAACGTAAAGCGTTCTCATAAAAATTTTTAATTTTGGCTTGTGGAGTGAGGTAACGGCTCTTAGTAAGGGGAGTAACTCTCTTTCCATTAACCAAGCAAAGTTCTGCGGACAGAATCCTCTGTCCGGAAGACGATGCCTCAATGTAAAGTTGTATTTATTCACGCCAACTTACTTACACGAATGCCATTCCCTCCAACTCAAAAAAGTTTTCTTTCTTACAGCAGTTTTCAGTTATTTCAACCACAATGAATGTGTTCAGTGCGATGGCGATCGCCTACGATGGAAAACCCGCCTGTAGCGCTGCCTTGTCTTTGGGAAGCAGGTGACGCTCGTACTCCTTCGGGAAAACAAGCTACGTATGATTGCGCGTCTCCCCGAGTGAGAAGACAAGGAAGATCGCTAACTCGTCTATGCGTGAGGCAAAAAGACGTGTTTCTTTTACTTTAATTGCTGTAATTTTTAATTTTTAATCTCTCCGTCTTCTTAACGAAGAATTCCAAAAGGAGCGATTGATTCTTCTGCGTTCTGGCTGAGACGACAATCGAGCTTCTTCTTGGGGTTCCATCCAGGCAATCACTCGATCTGAGACATTGCAAACAACATAAGTCGCAACTGTGATTAATAAAGTATTAATAATCACTGCTGCTAGTCCTAAAGGGGCGATCAGCAAAATCACAAGAGTAATACTGCCGTTGAAAAAAGATACTAAAAGATTACGTAGTTGAGCAACCCGAGGTGAGATGTACATACTGATAAATAAATGTTGAAACAGGCTTAATCTTACATCCAAGCAGAAATAGAGCTACTAAATAAAGAAGCTCAAGCGTGCGTAGAATGTACGTTTTTAAAATTTAGATCACGTATTTACCGCAAAGTCCCTCACAGGAGCGGTACTAATTTCTACTATATTGGCTAAATAAACAAAATGGCTAGTGTTCCACCACATTGATTGTGATGGATTAGTAGTGAGCGATTTATCGCTCAATTGCAAGCACTCATTGATTGTGATGGATTAGTAGTGAGTGATTTATCGCTCAATTGCAAGCACTCTTCGTGCTTACTACGTACTTTCACGAAGAGTAATCAAATATCCAAAGTGCTTTAATATTTTTAAAACTTCATAGAGATTATTGCGATGAGGCGATCGCGTCACAAACAAATCCGAAACACCGTACTGCTTACCCAAAGTTTTGATAAATAAGTAATATGATTTCCTTTAAATCACCCATAATAAAAGAACCCCTCCTCGCTTGCCTACGGTGTACACACAAGTCGGAGTTTCTTTTTAGATCGGGGTTCTACCCCCCTTAATCCCCCCTTAGAAAGGGGGGAAACAAGAAAATCCAGTTCTCATCTCCTTGACAAGGGGAGGGTTAGGG
>JAQYWN010000847.1 GCA_029379265.1 Rhizonema sp. NSF051 | reverse complement strand
GTAGATTAGTCATTATTATAGGTACACTTTATCCCTTTAATTTTACTTTACCACCTCATTTTTCGCTACAGACAATTTTTGAGAGTTTTGATAACAGCAGTTTTGCCACAGATGAAATAGACAATATTTTGTTGTTTGCACCTTTAGGTTTCGGTCTGACTGGTCTGTTGCGAAAAACCAGAATGAAATCGGTAGGTAAAGTTATCACAGTAATAGCTATTAGTGCTACGTTCTCAACCCTCATTGAATTTATCCAAGTTTTCTTACCTTCAAGAACCTCCACTCTTGCGGATATTTTGAACAATACTATAGGTGGTTTTTTGGGTTTAATCTGTTTTTATCTGTGGAAACCACATGGTGTTATACATACATTGAAGCGGATAGAGAATAGTAGCTATAGCAAATCTGTGAGCAAAATTATGTTATTCATTATTGGATACATAATTTTATCATTTTTGCTCTCAAGCATCTGGTTAAGTGCAACTAGTTTGAGTACTTGGAATTTAAATTATCCGCTAATTCTAGGTAATGAAAAAACAGGTGATAGACCTTGGCGTGGAGAGATTTCGGAAGTTAATATTGCAGATAGGGCAATTTCGGAAAATGAAGTTTTACAACTATTTTCTCGCAAAAAATACTTGAACACTATCGATAATTCTCTGGTAGCTTCTTATCAATTTACAGGTCCAACAAGTTTTCATGATTTGACTAAAAATCTTCCTGAACTCTTGCCGCAGGGAGGGCAGCTACCAGATGTTCAAGATGGAAAAGGAGTTGCTTTGAGTTCCACTCATTGGCTGGAAACGGCAACTCCTGCTACCTTCCTAAGTAAAAGGATACGAAAAACCTCTCAATTTACGATAAGTACTACTGTTGCTACCGCCGATCTATCACAAACGGGTCCCGGACGCATCATCTCTATTTCGGGCAATCCTACTCATCGCAACCTTACTATAGGACAGCAGCGAACTGACCTAGAATTACGGTTACGAACACCGATTACTGGAGCAAACGGGTCAGATTTAAAACTGAATATTCCGAGAATTTTTGCAGATACTAATCCTCATCACATAGTCTTCACTTATTCTGGAGCAACTATCCGAGTCTACGTGGACACAGTACAGAATTCTTACTCTTTGAATTTACTAGAATTAATTACCAAAGAGCAGAAAATTTATTACTATGCACTCATGTTTATTCCTCTAGGTATTTGCTTGATGCTCCTCCTTTCTTTGACGAAAAGAAGGTTAACTTTTTATCGATTATTGCTTCCTATTGGGATATTATTACCTTCTCTAATACTTGAAAGTGTTTTGCTCCATGAAAGCGGCAAGAGTATCAGTTTAGACAACTTGCTACTCAGCGTGTTATTTACATCCGCCGCTATGCTGATATGGAAGGTGCGTACTGTGCTAGGTGATATTGCAAAAACTGCTTGAGTTTCCAAGTTTGAAACCCACGTTTTTATATAGCGGTTTTCACACGAGTCAGGTACATTCGTAGGGGCGAACGGCTGTTCGCCCTATTGTTCGTCTTGATAATTTGGTATACCTCATTCAAATGGAAATCGCCATAGTCATTTTCAGGTAAGACTACAGTCGTGAGAGGGCGAACAGCCGTTCGCCCCTACCAAAAAACCCGCATTGACGGGCTTAAACACAACAAAACTATGAATAAAAAACTTTATAATTTAGCTGAAATACTTCATTTCAGCTTGCAACTGACGAATCAGTTGTTCATCGCCCTTGGCATTAGCTACTTGCAAGCGATGCTCTAGGCTTCTTTGAATACTCTGCCGATGCAGTTCTCGTGCTTTTCTTGTAGTTTCTGCTCTGCTAGCGTTCATGGCAATTTCCCTAAATAACCTTTCCTTTTATGTCTTATTTTCCTAACATAACATATATTTCGTTACTTGTGATACAGAAAAAAGATAATTTTATGCATTTGAAGTGAATAATGAAATCAGAACATGTAAGAGTCCTTACCTTGCTAAGCGATTTTGGCGATCGCGACACATATGTCGGCGTGATGAAAGGAGTCATTGCCCAAATCAACCCATTGGTAACAGTTTTAGACTTAACGCATCAGATTCAACCACAAAACAAAGCCGCAGCCAGGTTTTGCTTAATGAATGCTTACCCGTATTTCCCATCTGGGACAGTGCATGTGGCAGTGGTAGATCCAGGTGTGGGAAGTGTGAGACGAGCGATCGCAGTAGAATTTGCTGATGGGTTTTTGGTAGGACCAGATAATGGCATATTTAGTGGTGTACTCAGTCAAAGTCCACTGATTGCAGCAGTAGAACTGACAAACCAGGAATATTGGAGAACTCCGCAACCAAGCATTACTTTCCACGGGCGAGATATCTTTGCACCAGTAGGAGCTCATCTTGCCAGTGGTGTCCCCTTCAAACAGCTAGGAAAACTTCTTGACCCAGCAACGTTGGTAAAGTTGGATATAGCCGAGTCCAGTCTGACAGAAACTGGCGCAGTCGGTTGTATCCAATATATTGACCACTTCGGCAACTTGGTTACCAATATTCCTGAAAGTTACGTACAAGGCAAAACTTGGTATCTCGAAGCAGCCGAGTTGACTGTTCCAGGTTGTGAAACTTACAGTGATGTCAAGGTTGGGGAGGCGATCGCTTTAGTTGGCAGTCACGGATGGGTAGAAATTGCCATCAATAGCGGTAACGCACAGTTACAACTGCTTCTTCAGTTGGGAGATGCAGTAAAAGTAATTAAAGTAGAGAATAGATAGTAGGTAGTGGGCAATTGGGGATTGGTAACCTATGACCCATTGCCAATCATCATCAAACAACCATCAATGCTATGACCACATCAGCACCAGAAATTTATCAAGGTCAGTTTGGCGAATTTACGATCAACCAAAGCGATCGCTCTGGCGTCATCATTTACCGTGCTGCATTAATGGTAGCTGCACTCAGCTTTGCCATAGGCAGCGCCTTAGTTTTGCTCAACAATAACCCAACTGTTCTCAACGCAATCACACCTCTATATGCTTGTTTTAGTCTGGCTCTAGGTGTGAGTTTACTGACCATTCACATCTACTTAGCACCCCTGCACCGACTTTTACAAGTTTTTTGGGCAATTGGTAGCATCACAGCAATTGTACTGGCACTATCCAACACTGAGCCTTTACCTATCACCGTCTATACCCATCCTCTCACATTACTAGGAGTAGGTTTTACTTTTGCCGCTTTGACGGGGATTTATTTCAAAGAAGCAGTTTGCTTTAACCGTCTGGAAACTAAGTTCCTCACACCAATAGTCCCATCTCTTCTTCTGGGACATATGACAGGGGTGTTGCCAAGTCAGTGGGAAAGAGTATTATTAGGAACATGGGCAATTTTGTTTGTTCTGTTTGCTCTGCGTAAAGTCGTGCAAGCAATTCCTCCGGATATTGGTGATAAGTCAGTGTTTGCTTATTTGAAAGCACAAAAACATTCAAATCCGGTTCATTAAACACTATCAGATGTGGGTCACTGACCCCCGACTATAAGTCGGGGGCTTGAAAGAAAAAGACTAACCACCTT
>JAQYWN010000846.1 GCA_029379265.1 Rhizonema sp. NSF051 | reverse complement strand
GTCTTAAGATATAGATATGAAATCGAATTGTAAAGCCTTGAAGTTCAGTGATTACATAGAAAAGTTACAATCAATTTATTTTGTGAAAGTCTAAATCTAAATGCAGCCGCAACTAGCAAAAACCAAATTAAACGCAACTTATAACCCTAAGGAGGAAGACATCGAATTAGACTGTTCTTTAACTGGTTATGAGTATGAGTTACCGCCAGATCTCATTGCTCAAAACCCTGCAGTTCCCAGAGATACCTCTCGATTAATGGTAGTAAATATTACTGATTCTGTTCAAGAAACGGCACCCATGGATTATATTTTCCGTGATTTACCTGAGATCCTACGATCAGGGGATTTACTTGTAATGAATAATACAAAAGTATTGTCAGCACGGTTGTATGGTCGTAAGTCTACAGGCGCTGAAATCGAGGTTTTGCTCTTAGAAGAACGCCAGCATAACTGTTGGCTAGCTTTAGTCAAACCAGGAAAACGCTTCAAAATCGGCACGAAGATTATTTTTGAAGCAAGGAGCGAACAGCCCTTCGCCCCTACGATCCACTCCCCACTGACTGCTACAGTTTTAGAAACAGATGAAGAGACTGGGGGGCGTTTGTTGCAATTTGATGTTCCAGAGGCAATGTCTTTAGTTCAATTGTTAGACGTGTTCGGGGAAGTGCCTCTACCTCCTTACATCACTGAGTCAGATGCCCAAAGCGAACAGTATCAGACGGTATACGCCAAATATCCAGGAGCGATCGCAGCTCCCACTGCCGGACTCCATTTTACTCCAGAATTACTAGAGCGTTTACGCGATCGTGGTATTGATCAAGCTTTTATCACGCTGCATGTCGGCGTGGGGACATTTCGCCCAGTGGAAGTAGAGGACTTACGTACCCACAAAATGCATGAAGAATGGATTGAAGTGCCTTCGTCAACAGTAGAGAAGATCCGTGCCACCAAGGCATCTGGAGGTCGAATTATTGCTGTAGGTACAACTGTAGCACGGACATTAGAAGGAGCAGCTCAATCAGTAGACTTACAACCATTTTGCGGCAAGACAGACTTGTTTATCTATCCTGGCTACCAATGGCGAGTCGTTGATGGTTTGATTACCAATTTTCATTTACCGCGTTCCAGTTTACTGATGATGGTAAGTGCTTTAATTGGTCGGCAAAGGTTGTTAAATATATATCATCAGGCAATAACGTCTCGATATCGCTTCTACTCCTTCGGTGATGCAATGTTGGTTTTGCCACAAGCGATGTAGAGGCGGGTTTTAATCTAGATAACACCCTCGTATAACTGATACATATATCAAACCCGCCCGTACAGGAGTGTGTCGTTTAATCTTTCTCTTCCCTGCTCTCGCTCTTTGCTGGAGACAAAACGCAAACTAAACATATGACATATTAATTTTCATCTGTCTGCTGGGTAACCTGACTTAAAGAGCATCTAGCAGTACATGCGAGTTTGTCATTCATGTCTCAAAAATACCAACATTGCCAGTGGTTTCTCTCATCTTCCAAGGTAGCGCTTTACTGTCGTTCTCAGATGATAGAAAGTTTGCTCACAAAGAGAAGCACCCTCGCAAGTGTCATTCGGCTGCCATTAATCGGACTTCTGTGTGCTTCGTCTGTTTTTTTACAATTGATTGTACCCTCAATCACAAAGTTCCCAGCAAGTAAATTGCTAGCAGAAAGCGTCTCTTCTGAGGATCTTGAAGCAGCAAGCTTGTATCAACAGGGAGTCATGCGCTATTACCATAGTGACTCACGAGCAGCAGAATACGCTTTTCGTCAAGCCTTGCAGCGAGATCCCAACATTGGCTTAGCACGTAATTATTTGGGCAATATCATGTTGCAACAAAATCGTTTGAATGCAGCAGTGCAAGAGTATGGAGAAGCAATCAGGATTAATCCCAATATTGTTGAGGCTTATTATAACTTAGGGTTAGCTTTGCACAAACAAGGACAAAAAGAGGCCGCTATTACTGCTTACCGCCAAGCCCTCATCATAGATCCCACAATGGCATCTGCACAGTATAATTTGGGTTTGGCTCTGTATGAACAAGGACAAAAAGAGGAGGCGATCGCCGCTTACCAACATGCGATTACTTTAGATAGCAGCAATGCCAATGCTTACTTTAATTTGGCAATTGCTCAACAAGAGCAAGGAAGAATCCCAGAAGCGATCACTACTTATCACAAATATATACAGCTTGATCCTAAAAATCCCATAGCTTACAATAATTTGGGAAGTCTTCTCAGTATCCAAGGACAAGCACCGAAGGCTATTGCCACTTACTTAGAAGCGACTCGCCGCATTCCTAATGATGTTACAGCTTACTATAACTTGGGAGTGATTTGGTACAAACAGGGCGACTTCAAGAAAGCTAACTTAGCATTGAAACATGCCAGCAATCAATACCGCGAACAAGGTGACATCCAGCTTGCCGAAAAAGCTGATCAAGTCATGCAGAAAATTGCCCAACTCGCACTTCCCTTCCCGCCTCAAAACCTCACAAGCAATGCAGCACAGCCGATGCCAAAAATGCCAAACCAACCAGAAGCGAGAGCAGAAACACAAGGTTATCCAATTTTAGTGCCAGTTTCAGTTGAACGACAGTTACCTCCACAAGAAATGCCAATTCTGCCACCGACTCCTTTGCAACCACCTAAATAGAGGGTTCATTTGGTAACCCCGAGGTGACAGCCTGACTTCGTCACCTCTCGTACAACTGCTCTCAGATATTTTGTGTTTGCATTTTTTTTAAAGTGCCATATTTATTTTTGAGTGCTACAGTCTTCGTCAAGTAACTTTTCTGCAACTGCTTTATAGCCGTTTTGGGCATCACTGGCAATTTTCAGGATGTAAAATCCTCCCTGTTTTCTTCCTACTACAGCAATACTTTGCTCACCCATTTTTTTCTCGCCTACAAATTCCTTTACAAGCAAGAAAGGATTATTAGAATCACTCAGAGAGTCATTATTTAGCAATCTTACACTGTAATTCTTACTCTCTATATTCACGTAATTTTGCGATTGAAATCTATCCGTAATATCACGATTTTTTTCAGCTTTATCTAGCTCATCACTAACTATTTTCTTAACACAAGACATATGAATATGTAATTGATCTTGATGACGAGCTTGTGGTGAATTAATAGCTAATCCAATTTGTTCTGGGGATTTTACCTGAGGTGCTTTTGAGCGTATGTAGTCTTTATCTGTAGCCTTGTTCCATGCATACTGCCAATAATTTCGGGAATTGAACCGCGATATTTGAGGAGCTTCTATCCCGGAAATTTTATCAGTTGGGAGTAATATATAGTCAAGTGGTTTACTCCCGTTGGCAACGACATACTTATTTTCAAGATCAACATATACACATGGCTCTGGCTTGTGTAGTGTTTGCTGATTGGTATTACATTTTTTAACTTGCTCCCAAAGCATATTCCTGGGAGCATTACCTGTCATTTGTGAATTTGAAATAGTCGTTAAGCTCAGTTCGGTAAACGAGGTTAACAAGAGAATCAACAAATATTTAGTTTTGTACTTTATAATAT
>JAQYWN010000845.1 GCA_029379265.1 Rhizonema sp. NSF051 | reverse complement strand
ACTACACTACGACTGTATTATTTAGAAGACACTGAAATGCGTATACCCGATACTAGAAGTCAGCAAAAAGTTGGAATTGACACGGAAGCTGTGAATAGAAATGAAAAATTTTTAATTCAAATTAATGAGATCAATTCAGAAGCAACAGTCCCCTCAAATTTGCCATTAAACCGCTTTAATCCTCTTGATTGAATGAGAGGAATGCGAATCACAAACTCCGCACCGACTGCTGGTTGGAAAATGCATTCCAAATAACCGCTATGTGGACATTTTTTCGCGGTGAATTAACTGAGGAAAGAGTGTTTTATTGTTTGGACACATCCCAGGTGTTGCAGAGTAAAAGCAAAAAATAAAAACGGGTGTTTGACAATGAAAAAAAAATGGGCGGCTAAACGAATCACTATAAATCTGGCATCATATGAAGTCGAAAAGTTGGAAAATTTCTGTGCCCAAACAGGAAGACCAGTGACAGACGTGATTCGGGAACTGATTCGAAGATTAGGCACTTACCAGTAAATAGCAACCTCCTACTGTAATTTGAGATATCTGTGCCAGTTGATCTTATATTGTGACGCTTGCGTAAGTCCTATTTTATTCTCTGGATGTCCCTGAGAAGATTCTCTCCAGTACCTAAATAATACGGGGGAGTGACCTAACTCAAGGTGCATTTGGTGTAGATCCAAGCCCTGTGGTAATTTGTTTGAAATACATCACTACTGAGGAAATTCGACTTTGGTTTTGGTGCTCGGCTGAAGCTGGTAGTGATGGGCTACAGTTACAAGAGATTGAGTTCAATCATCAAGTATCAGAAAATTATCAGGAGGAAATGATGGCAGGTAAATTAGACGCAAAGGTGGCAATTATTACAGGTGCATCTTCGGGAATTGGGGCAGCGACGGCGATCGCTCTTGCAGAAGAAGGCGCACAAGTGGCGATCACGGCTCGTCGAATCGAGCGATTGAACGAAGTTGCACAAAAAATTGAAGCGGTTGGCGGGAAGGCTTTACCGATTGTCACGGATATCAGCGATGAAACCCAAGTGAACTCACTTGTGCGTCATGTCCACACAACTTTGGGACGAATCGATATTCTTGTGAATAATGCGGGCATGGCAGCATTGGGAACGATTGAGGATGGCAATCCAGCAGAGTGGCGGCGACAGTTCGACTTGAACGTTTTGGGATTGTTGTATGCGACTCATGCTGTTGTGCCTATCTTCAAAGCACAGGGCGTTGGGCATGTGGTCAATCTTTCATCCGTTGCCGGACGGATTACACGGGCGGGCATGGGTGTGTACAGCGCCACCAAATGGGGCGTAAATGCGATTTCAGAAGCTCTGCGGCTGGAAGTTCACAAACACAATATTCGCGTCACCATTATTGAACCCGGTCTGGTTGCCACTGAATTTGTTGACAACATCAGCGATCCCGTTGCCAAACAGGCGCTCGAAGCCAGGTTCAAAGCCCTCACTCCACTGCAACCGGAAGATATTGCACGGGCGATCGCCTATGCCGTTACCCAACCGCCTCACGTCAACGTGAATGAAATTTTGATCCGACCAACGCAACAGGAATAGGACTTAAGCATGCGTACTCTGCTCTGCAGCTAGGAGGACAGCTTCTACATCAACTTTGAGTTGTTGAGCAATCTGCTCCACGCTCATCCCAGTTTTTAGTAACAGAGGCACAGTTACTCTCAACAGTTCAGTTTCCCGTTCTTCTCGTCCCTCGGCTTTCGCTTCCTGATAAACCCTTGTTTGCTCTAAAGTCAGTCCCAACATAGCTTCCACTTCCTCTCTACTTAAGGTCGAAAACTTATAAACGGCGATTGTGGTAATAATATCTAGGATTTCGGTTAAGGGCAGTGTGTCCGTTTCTTCTAATTGTACTCGCTCAATTAGCTGCTTTGCCTGCTCTGCCATCGTTTCATCCGATGCGATCGCCAATCTCTTCTTTTAATTCCTCTTGAATTTCCGTTTTGGCTTTTCGCCATTCATCTTGGCTAGGCATAGGCTGACCCGGCTTAGCTAAAATAAAAAAATATCCGTTGTGCCAGGTGACAATAATCTCAGGGAACTTCCGAATAAAACGGAAGCCTAAACGATTGCCATCTTAAGGATATGGACATTATTTTCCTAGTCTCACATCTTGCACCTTCTCAATAAGGGGTCAATGGGCATTGTCCAAATAACGGCACCATAAGCTTTTCCGGGTGCGATTTTCGCAATAAAACCTTGGTGCAAGATCTGAGTAGTGTTAGGAGTAGCTCATCTAAGATTTCTCTCGTCAGCCAGGTAAGTTGCTTGCAAACGTTGTAAAAGATATTCTCCTGCAAGGATGGGTGGATACATAGGCTGTTTTTGCCGACTATCCAGACAAGCGATTTCTGTATCATCATTGGGATGACAGAAAAAAGCAATAGAATATCGAGACTGTTTCACTCGACTATCATTAGGAATTATTACCCGATGCTTAGTTGAGCAAAATACATGATTTGTCCACCGTTGCATTAAATCGCCAGTGTTGACCACTACCATATCAGGAATTGGGGGAGATGCAATCCAATCTCCTGTTGTCGTCTGCACTTCCAACCCCCCCACTTCCTGAATCAAGTCTTTTGAGATTCCTGGATTTTGCAAGTACATGAAGCCAATTTCATGACAAGCTTGATAGATTTGTTTGACTACAGTTTGCCGAACTCCTGCATTACCATTGCGGAAAGCAGCTAAATCAATGACTGGAATTGCAGACATTAAGGATCACCTGATATTTCCAAAGGTTCTCTCATCTACTTGACAGAGTTTAAGTTAAAGCCGGAAAAAGAGCAACAGTCATTATAAAAGCAAATTTCAGTGACTCTTCGGTGCCTGATGCAGTATCTTTTGTTATATGGTGTGGTATAATCAAAAAATCCGAAAATAGTAATTCTGTAAATTGTCCCTTCAATTTCCCTGATTTACGGTGGACCTAGTTAGATGGCATTAGGATCAGCACCAGCACGTACTTTCACTTACCGATTTGCTTCAGATCGCTTTGCAGAACCCTGACGAACGCAAGAGGCGGGGGTTACGCGCTCGAGAGTATGCTTTGAAAAACTATAGTTGGAATGCATTCCCCGATAGCGCAGCGTTAGCGACGTTAGCGAAGCGGTAGCGAGTCTTCGAGCGTCGGCACGAGCGTCAGGGGTTGTCGAAGACATCGGGCATCAAATAATTCAGGCATATCATAAAATCTTATTTTTGACAGCGAACAAATTAAAATAAAAAAAGTACTTGCATCATTTGTCCGATTGGTTAAAAGTTGAGCGATAGCTATTAATAAATAGTTGTATGTTTTGTCAATTTTCTTGCTTTTTTTCAGACTTATCTAGCATAAATATCTGGAGTTTAGACTAATTTCGCCCATTTATTCTAAACTCCAGTAGAGTAACAAAAGAGGGTTATCCAGGTCCCCAATTTGTCCGAACCAGCTGGACGATTGATGATCGCCAGATGCCGAAGGCGTCAGTCCTTAACTCACATCTTGCACCTTCTCAATAAGGGGTCAATGGGCATTGTCCAAATAACGGC
>JAQYWN010000844.1 GCA_029379265.1 Rhizonema sp. NSF051 | reverse complement strand
TTATACCATTTCACGAAAATCTTGATACAATTCGCTCTCTCTGCTCTCCCTGCTCAAGAACTGCTTGCCCTGCTTCCCCTGCAAGCCTAAATGTATCAACTTTAAAGTGAAACGGTATTAGGAGGGAGTTCCACGCCATCGCTGCTTACCGCACTCCTGTTTCCTGTCTTCATTCCTGCTTGAGCCACTGTCTGGGCAACTTTTGAGACAAAATCGGTCAATTGAGGTACTGCGAATCACATGATACGCATTAGCAGTCATCAATCAAATGCGCTCCAAATAGTGAACTTCTATAAACTTATCTGGTTGCTGAATCATTTTCAATGCCCATATCCTCATCCAACATCCCAATTCATCAGCAATTAATATGAAAATAGCTGTGACTTGAAAAAGTAAACCCCAGCCCTTCAAAGGAAACTGGAGAAACATGATCGGGCTAATGACGATGAAATGATTGTAGATCCCAAAAAGGAGCCCACGTTTTTACGCGTGGGCTTATAGCTGCTCTTAGCTCGTGACTCATAGCTACCTTTCTTTTCTCAGGTGCATGATTTATTTAGGATTTGTTTTCGTACTTCTTCTCGATTTTGCCCCATTACATCAACAAAATAACGTTCTGGGGATAACACTGTCTGGATCTGTTTGCGCTCCATGATCCTGGAGAGTTCATCTAGTGCCATCTGACGTTTTGCTTGATCTGGGGAGAGTGATGGACTATTGGAACATAGCGTATCGGTAGCTGTTTGTTCAGGTGAAAGAGAATCTAAAAACTCCTGAAAGCCAACAAATGCCAGTCGATACATTAATTGCTGACTAAATTGTCCCCAGAAGTAGCCACCGTGTACATCCCTTCCATTGCGATCAAAGGGCTTTCCAGTAGAATAAGCAAGATACGCCCAGCCCAGTTGCAGATACTCCCAGAAGGTGAGTGGCGAAATTTGTTTGTCTAGGCTCATGACGTAGTGTTCCTCCATATGTGTTTGGGGATAATCTGTCAAGTCTTTGTACTCGGTACAATCAAAGTAGGTGAAAAAGTCAGAGATCGACTCACGATCTTTAATTGGTATCGTAACCATTTCCCCAGCAGTCTTCTTATTATCTTGTCCGTCCAACTTTTCCTGATTAACTGGATCTAGTCCCTGGTTATGTGTTTGATTTAAGACACTAACTTCCAAGTACTTGAGCAAGGAACTCATCTCAAGTAACGGCTTGCATAACTCCTTATCCTTCCAGTTGACAATTCCATACTCACTCTGGGGTTCTTCTTTCTGCTTTTGAGCCTTACTGCTCTGTTTGTCCTTGGGACGGACAGTTACATTACCCAGTCGATACCCTTGCGTTCGGCTCTTTGCTGGAAAGGAAAAGTAATTAGCAGCCGTAGAAGCTAGACGGAGGGCTAAATCCCCTTCGTTACTGAATAAATAAGCCTCTTCAAATCGTCGTAACGATGAGCGAAGGAAGTTCGATCTGCCAGAAGTAATGGTTAGTACGGGAATATCCGGAGAAACAAGAATTAAGCGTCCTAAACTAAAAACTCGCCCAATTTGAGGAGAGGGATTTTTGTCAGCTTTTTTATTATTAAAGTTTCCTATTGAATTAGGGTCAAAGATATCAGAAAGAATTCGGACAACTTGTGTAGTTACATACCCACCCATACTATGCCCAATGAAGGACAGTTTAACACGATTGTCTTTCCAGTAGGCTTTGGCTGCTTCGGCGATCCGTTCATCGTCAGTCAGCTCTTTATTACACTGTTCGTCTTTCATGCGACATTCTAGCAATCCTTGATCTATCTGACGAATTAATTCAACCAGATCATTGACCCCGTAGTTGGTTGCCCGGTAGGAATCCCGAAAATATACAATTACACGCAGCATCAGCAAGCTGAAAATAAAGGCAAATCCAAATGTACCGAGAATGATGGGAAAAATGAAGAGTGGGGAAGATAACCAAAAAAAGAAGACTAGAGATATGAGTCCAACAATCAAGCTTCCCCATAGCAGACTATTGAGTAGAAAGGGTAAAGCAATAAGGGAAGTGCTAAAATTTTTACCTATTACACTTTCAGAGGGCCACCGATAACCTAGAAAAACTAGGCTATCTGATTTTTGAGAAATAATAGGGTCTTTGTTGATATATTTATTAACCTTTTGATACCAATCTTTCCAAACGCCATCTTTGATCTCATCATCGCTCTCTGGTTCTATGGTTAAATCAATATCAGCACTTCCTGTATTGTATCCATGAATAGCGATCACCACGCCCAGATCGTTAGAATCCTGAGTATTCTTTTTGCTCTTTGTATAAAGGAGATCGATCACCGTTTGAATACTTGGGTAGGTCTCATCTCGTCGAATATCTTGTGAATCTTCCACATTGGCTCGTGCTGTGCTGCGGATCAAGTATCCTGGAATCCCTTGGGGCACTGAATCTTCTTTCTTTTTTGAGTTGACGAACAAGTTATCTACTAAAATATCCATACATTCTTTCCTAATATCTGTATCTACAAAAAAGCGAGTGTAATTCAGCTTTGCTGCTATGCTTGAAGCATGCGTGACTATATGATCTACGTTCCATCTTATTAAACCAAGTTGCTAATTTAAGTTAGTTTAATCAACATAAATTTACATTAGTTTAAGGTGACCACAGTGTCAGCGATACTTATTTTTATTGACCCGCAAAAGACGCAATTTGTCAAAACTAGTGCCTTGCTTCAAAATCCAAACATAATCCCTCTTTGAATTGAGCTGCTCCCACTACAGCGGTGATAAATTTTGTAAATACTCTTCGGAAATGTCCATTCCGTGTTGTTTCAAATCATCAACAGCTTTTTCTAAATACACCTTATTCCAGAGAACGATAGCAGCAACTTATTAAGTCGATGCCAAAAACAGATATAATATCCGTTCAGAACTTATACAAAGTCTCTGATACATTTTTTGGAAAATACAGCCTTAACAATTATACTTGTGACTAACTATAATTAGATTACCAACCTCTAGCTTCTTATCACAGTGTGCCTGTGGACTGGTATTACAGTACGACCATCTTCTTATTGCGTTCATTAACGATAAAGAACCCCTTTTTCTGGCTCGATGGGCAGCCCAGTCATAGCATCAGTGCAATGGCATATTTCCATCTGAAGAGCCGTCAGGCGGTGGTATTGAAAATCATTGCTTGAAACCACAACATAACCACGTACTTCTTTGTACGGAATCCGAATACACTGACCATCGTCGTTGATCTGTTCGTAGGATAAAGGCATGAAAGTGCGCAACGTCAGTCCGTAACGTCCTGAATGAACAAGTTTCGCTGCCATTAACTTTTTGTGACCAAGTTCGTATCCCCAGGTAACATTACCGCTTTCGTCTTTGCGAACGTCAATTTCAAACTGCATTTGTGAAGAAACTATCGTCAAGATGCCGCTCTTTCCTGGATAAACATGAGATTCTATCTCGGCAAATAATGCCTTCAATTCATTTGGATCTTGACGTGCCATAATAATCCTTACGGTATGGTTGGATAGACATTTCTAAACTCCTTGTCCTCTAGAATACATTCTCTAATAC
>JAQYWN010000843.1 GCA_029379265.1 Rhizonema sp. NSF051 | reverse complement strand
TGTGAAAAACCAAAAATTATAATTTGGACACTTGTATAAGTATGACTAAGTGCTTGCGGATGATACTATTTTACAAAAACTTGTCAGAAGAGAGATCACGAGCATGTATTCTGTCGATTTCTACTACGTCTACGTCCGCATTGCCTTCAACCAAATAAATTAGTTATAGTCGCTCAGATCTCTCACATAAGGGCGATCCATTCCTCAGCATCAACATTATAGAATAGCCTTGCTAATTCTCAAAAAATTCTCCAATATCCACATAGAAAATAGAGTAGCGAAAATGACAGATTCTCCAAATACCAACGAGAAAATTCAGAAACTGCGTGAACTCATCAAAGATATTGACATTGGAATGCTCACCACTATCGATGATGATGGAAGTTTGCGTAGCCGCCCGATGTCAACCAACTCTTACGTGGATTCTGATAGCAATCTCTGGTTTTTCCTCTACGCAAGTTCTCACACAGTGACTGAAGTTGAGCAACATAAGCGAGTTAACGTGAGTTTCTCAGATACCCACAAGCAGCAATACGTTTCTGTGTCTGGGAAAGGTGAACTGGTGCGCGATCGCAATAAAATCCAAGAGTTGTGGAAACCAGAACTTCAAGCTTGGTTTCCTCAAGGATTGGATGAACCGGATATTGCTTTACTGAAAGTGAATGTAGAAAAGGCTGAATACTGGGATGCGCCCTCAGGCTTTGTCGCTCATGCAATTGGTTTCGTGAAGGGTATGACTACAGGCGAAAAACCTAGTGTTGGTGAAAACGAAAAATTGAATTTGAGCTAAGTACAGGGAATAAGGAGTGAGGAGACAGGAGTCAGGAATTAAGAGTAGTTTTTCTTCCCCTCCTCAAGAACTCCTCCCCCTACTTCCCCTCCTTAAACTAAAAAACTCACCAATTTTGACTATGCCTCTTGACTTTTCCCCTTTATGGATATCCTTGAAAGTCTCCTTGCTTGCTACATTTGTGACTTTCTTCTTTGGTATTGCGGCTGCTTATTGGATGTTGGGGTATCGAGGTAAAGGGAAATCGCTCATTGAGGGAATTTTTGTTTCTCCCCTGATTTTGCCCCCCACTGTTGTTGGTTTCTTGTTGCTGCTGCTGTTTGGCAAAAATGGCCCTGTGGGAAAACTCACCGAACCTGTGAATTTCAGCATTGTCTTCACTTGGTATGGTGCGGCGATCGCTGCTACAGTCGTGTCTTTTCCATTAATGTATAAAACAGCACAAGGAGCTTTTGAGCAGATAGATCGAAATGTTCTACAAGTAGCGAGAACCTTAGGCGCTTCGGAATTAACAATTTTTTGGCGAATTACTTTACCCCTAGCCTTTCCGGGAATTTTAGCAGCAACGACTCTCGCTTTTGCGCGTGCCCTTGGTGAATTCGGTGCAACCTTGATGTTAGCAGGTAATATTCCCGGACAAACCCAGACAATCCCAATGGCAATCTATTTTGCAGTGGAAGCTGGAGATATGAACGAAGCATGGTTCTGGGCAATAGCGATCATTGTGATTTCCCTATCCGGAATTGTTGCAGTCAACGTTTGGCAGGAAGTGCGGCAGAAGAGAAGGGACAGGGGAGAGGGGGAGACAACGAGAGAGGGGGAGGAACGTCCATTATCTCCCCATCCTTCTCCCCCACTCCCCACTTCCTCTGGATTGTTTGTTGATATTGAAAAAGAACTTGCTGGCTTTAAGTTAAAAGTTGCTTTCAGCAGTGATGAGCAACCTTTGGGATTTTTAGGAGGATCAGGGGCTGGCAAGAGTATGATTCTACGCTGTATTGCCGGCATAGAAACACCGACAAAAGGTCGTATTGTCTTAAATAAACGGGTATTATTTGATTCCGAACAAAAAATTAATCTACCTCCAAGAAATCGTCGTATTGGTTTTTTGGTGCAGAATTACGCCCTCTTTCCTCACATGAGTGTCGCTCAAAATATTGCTTTTGGTTTACCAAAGGGACTATCAGCTGTAGCCATCCGCCAAGAGGTAGAAACTCAACTGATAGCAGTGCAGTTGCAGGAACTTGCAAATCGCTATCCGCATCAACTTTCTGGGGGGCAACAGCAACGGGTAGCCTTAGCAAGAGCATTAGCAAGTCAACCGCAAGCACTGCTGCTGGATGAGCCTTTTTCAGCATTAGATACTTACTTGCGCAGCCAGTTGACGCAGCAAATGTTGGAAACGTTAGCTTCATACCGTGGTGTCACTCTATTTGTCACCCACGATATGGAAGAAGCTTATCGTTTTTGCCCAAATTTATTGGTTATGCAGCAAGGAATCGCAGTTCAATATGGTTCTAAATACGATATTTTTGAGTTCCCTGCCACCTTGAGTGTGGCTCAATTAACGGGATGTAAGAATTTCTCGCGTATTGTTTTAAATTCATCCCAACAGGTGGAGGCGATCGACTGGGGTTGTACTCTGCAAGTTGTTGAACCTGTCTCAGACTCTTTTTCACATGTGGGAATTCGCGCTCATCAACTGATCTTGACTGACGACTTATCCTGTGAAAACACCTTTCCTTGCTGGCTAGTGAAGACAATAGAAACTCCGCATCGCATGACTCTTTTTCTGAAGCTTCACCATCCATCTATCAATTCCAGTGATTACCACATACAGGCAGAGGTGTTTAAAGAAAAGTGGGCAATTCTTAAAGACAAACCTTTGCCGTGGCATGTTCGTTTAGATCCCCTGCGGCTGATTTTGATGAAATGAGGGTGAGTGGTGTGATGTTGAATTAGAACTGACAGTTTTAAAATGAAGTTGACACTTAACTAGCGAGGTAAAAAATGACAGCGCAACTTCCTATTGAAATTGAAATTAATCCAATGGTGTTGAAATTTCATCCCGTTATCACTATGACGGATGATCAGTTATTTGATTTTTGCCAGCTTAATCAGGATTTTCGCATCGAACGTAATACGACTGGAGAAATTGTAATAATGTCTCCCACGGGTTCGGAAACCGATGAACGTAACTTTGACTTGATAGGGCAATTATGGGTGTGGACAAAGCAAGATGGTATGGGTGTGGGGTTTGGTTCAAGTGGCGGGTTTACATTACCATCTGGTGCAGTGCGTTCCCCGGATGCTGCTTGGATTAAAAAAACAGATTGGGAAGCGATTCCTCTAGAACAACGCCAAAAATTCGCTCCTATTTGTCCAAAATTTGTAATTGAATTGCGATCGCAATCCGATAGTTTGAAGGAATTAAAAACCAAGATGGAGGAGTATATCAAAAATGGTAGTCGCTTGGGTTGGTTAATTGATCGCGTTGGGTGCAAGGTTTATATTTACCGTCCCGATACTGCGGTTGAAGAGTTGGATAATCCGACTACGTTAAGTGGAGAGGATATTTTACGTGGCTTTGTGCTGGATTTAAGTGAAATTTGGTAAATAATCGACGTAACAACAGAGAATGTGGTTGATATAGTCGGCAGGTTCCTATCTAATAATTGAGTCATAACGACGCATTCTAGAATCTGTCGAGGGCAACGCCGCTTGACATACTACTGTCAAAGGTCATGTTTGAATAAAGGTTTAAAATATGTATAACTTGTATGA
>JAQYWN010000842.1 GCA_029379265.1 Rhizonema sp. NSF051 | reverse complement strand
ACCATTTCACGAAAATCTTGATACAAATGATTAGTTTCTAATTCTTTCCCCCTGCCCCCAGCAAGACTGCTAGAATGCCCCCCATTTGTATCAACCTTAAAGTGAAACAGTATAAGCGTCGTAGTCGCTTGCGTCTGCCGCTACATTTTTCCTAGACAAAAACGGACAACCGTCTTCGCACTCGCTCGCGCCTTGGAAGCTTTCCCCGGCAGACGAGCGCATTTTTAGGGGGTTGATCTGTTGTGTTGTTGCGAATGTCGCACTCGCTCGCGGGAGAGAGTACTCTCTCCCGCGAGCTTTGCCTAAAAATGCTCCCTTGATCGTCGAATGAGCGTGACGATTTTGTATCTCTTTTGTCCGTTTTTGTCCGGGTTCATCCCAACCCTTGCGTCTACTTTCAGTGAAGTCCTTTGCATGTCTCCGACGAAAATGGGGCATCCTTCTACCTAACTCGACGTGTGTTGCCGAGACAGATCAATCAAACAAGGATGCCCCATTTTTGTTTCGTTTAAGACCCTTAACTACGGTTAGGTTCTTAAATCTTGTACTGAGTTCAACACGTAGTGGATTATTCCTACTTGCGCTTGTATTGTAGCATAAATATCATGGCGATAAAAATCGCCCGAGTTGCTTTCCTCTCAGCGTCTTTAGAGGCTGAGAGGGAAGCATACCGAGATATTTTATGCAAAATCCAAGTTTGTCACGAGTGTTTCTTGAAATAGAAGTTAAGACAAAATTCCCGCACTTGATTCAGGGGATTGGCTTAACAGACGTTTTGGAAATAATCTAACTATTTTTCCACAGCTTGTTGCAGTGCAAATCGGTGTTGTTTCGCGTAGGGTACATAAGTACTACTAGAATTTGAGACTCCGTTTGCCACAACTCCAATTAAGTTTAACTTGCTGAGCATCGCTGTCGCTTGTGTCAGTTGACTTCGGGTTACCCTACCAATACTTGCCACCAGCACTACGCTACGACAATAGGATCCTGTGAGCATAGCATCAACCAAGCCGATGACTGGAGGAGCATCGACGATAACCAAATCATAGTTATCCTCAAATCCGGCGATTAATTGCCCCATACGAGGAGAACTTAACAGATGAGCTGGATCAGCAGGCTGTGGTCCGGCAGTCAAAATATCGATATATGATGAGCCTGAAGATTGAATGCTAATCTGGTTGGGAAGATTGATATCACTAGCGAGTATAGTTGAAAGCCCCTGTTCGTTGGGAAGATTTAGTTGTTTGTGTACGCTAGGTTCGCGTAAGTTGGCATCAATCAGCAGTACTCGTTTATGTAAACGAGCAGCACTCATTGCCAAACCTAATGCCATTGCTGACTTCCCATCATCTGGTAATGCTGAAGTCACCATCAAAGATTTCAGCGCAGAAACAGAATTGAGAAGCTCAATATTTTTGTAAATCAGATCCAGCGATTCCCAACGTGGAGGAGATTGCAGTACTTGAATTGTCCAAGGAGAAAGCACTTCTGGCTTACCAAAAGGCAACTTGATCATTGGTTCTCTAGGTTTGCCAACTGGCAATTTGGGAGTAGCTCCCAATAGTGGTAAAGAAGACTGCTTCTCCAACTCAGCCGTGGTATGAACTGAATCATCAGATGCTTCCCGCACAAAGGCAGCAATACCTCCTAACATTAATCCAACAACCGCACCCAACAACACGTTCTGCTTAATATCGGGACCTAAATAGGTACCAAGTTGAGGTTCTTCCTCAATCTGCCAGTTATAGCCGCCTTTAGCAAGTTCTTGGCGCAATATTTGCTCATTTTTCTTTAACTCCTGCAACCTCAGATTACCTTGATCCACCTGTGGCTTTAAGCGACTATACTCAGCTAACAAAGCTGGGTATCGTTTGAGTTCGTTGCGGTACTCTAGCTCTTTCTTTGCCAGCACTTGATCGCGAGCTATTAAAGCGCGTTGAGTTGTGTCTGTGTCCACAAGCTGAGCCGAAAGGGTGAGATCAATTTGGCTTTTTTGTCCTTGTTGTAGGAGAGACTGTCCTTGATTGTTTAATTCAGAAGCCTCTACACCCAAAGTCCGCTGTTGCTCTTGCTGCAACAATTGCTTCTGTCTTTGAAGTTGGTCGAGCAGTTTTTGTACGGTAGGGTGTTCATCAGTTAAAGTTAAACGGGCTTGTGCTAGAAGCAGTTCTGTTTTTTGGATTTCGTTGAGCAAACCTTGGTAACGACTGGACTGCGTTAGACGAGCTGCAACCAAAGCCGTCTTTGGATCACTTTGAAGTTGTTGCTTTAAGGAGTTGTAGCGAGCTATAGCCTCCTCATATTGAGAACGCGTTGCACGTCGATCCTGCACAATAGCATTCAACTGTTGCTGTATATCTCTTACCTGTGAGTCTGGATCAATGACATTCTGCGATCTACGAAACCGTTGTAGGTTTTGTTCAGCCTTATTAACATCATCATTTGCGCCTGCTAACTGCTCGGTAACAACAAAAAGACCTTTTTTTATCCGCTCACTTTGCTGTTGGGTGTTGTCAGTTAAATAAACTTGCCGAATTGCGTCTAATACTCTTCGTGTCTTGATAGGATCTTTATCAGTATAATCCACTTGAAATATTTTAGTGGATACACCATCTTCTTTAGTCTTAATTTGAGTCAACACCAAAGATTGTTTCAGCCTAGCCACCGTCATATCTGGATATTCAGACTTCAGTTTATTAGCTGCTTGTTGCAAAATCCGAGAACTCTGCATCACATTGAGTAGAGTTGCAGTATCTATTTGAACATTAGGATCGGTAAACTGAGTTTCTGTCCCAGAGCCTTCTTTCTTACCTTGATAATTAGGTTCTACTAGCAACTGCATGGAGCTTTTATAGGTGGGATGCGTCTTTTTACCTATGAACCCTCCGGTCGCAACACAAAGTAAAAATACTAATAGAAACCAAGGAAATCTGCGTATTAGTACCCCAAACAGTTGCCCGTAACCCGGTTCTTCAGCTTCAACCACTGGATTTACATGGGGACTTAGACTGCTTCGCATCACGTTTGCTATCCTTCAGCTAATAATTCAAATGAATAATTAATGTATGCTACAAGTTTAGTTAAGAACTTGTTCAACTTTACTAAAGAATGCACCTTCAGAAAAATTGGTGATTGCATGATTACGAATATTTTCGTAATCCCAATAGATCTCCCTGGCTTCTAGTAGTGCAGCTAGTACGGAATCGGCTGTTTGTCTTTTAAAAAAGACACCTGTTTTACCAGGTATCTGAGTATCTAAGACTCCACCATCTCCATAAGCAAGGACTGGTGTTCCACTAGCGTTTGCCTCTACAGGAACTAATCCGTAATCTTCTAAAGCTGCAACTATAACAGACTTAGCTTTTGAAAACAACTGAGTGCGTTGGGCATCAGTTACGTGTCCCAAAAATTCAATATTGTCTAATGCTTTGGACTTTAAACGCTCTCGTTCTGGTCCGTCTCCTGAGATTAATAATCGCCAACCCAACCAATTAAAAGCTTCAACTATAATATCAAGGCGCTTGTAGCTAATCATTCGAGCCGAGGCAAGATAATAATCATCTTTTTGATCTGTATAAATG
>JAQYWN010000841.1 GCA_029379265.1 Rhizonema sp. NSF051 | reverse complement strand
GACTATTTTATATGTCTCAGTATAAGTTTAATTATTAAGTGGGTAGCCTAATTCAATCCAGGTTGAATGTTGAAGAACTTCAAATCTAGATTTGGAACGGAGGAACCAATCATCGGGGCAAATCTCATCTTGAGAGAGACACCTTCCAGTCTTAGCCCGTCAGCTAACTCCGTCGGCAATGGAAGGAGCGCCAAAGACGAAAGCTTTTTAATAGCAGTTGTCGTTGAGATCTCCTTGAGGATGTCATTATCACTATTATAAGGGTGATCATACCTTTTTGACCCACCTCTTACTCCATAGAGTTGAAGAGAGGCAACAACTGTGAACATCAAACAAATAACAGTGTTCTTTGAAGGAACACTATACCGAAATAATATCTTCTCAAAAGAGAATATTTTGTCGAGTCCAGCTTCAAAATTCTTTAATCTAAAGAAATCGTTTGAAGCAGTTAATTATTTAGTCGAAAAGAGACTAGGCTCTAATTTTCATTGTCCCTTACTGGGTATTCTCAAGAAGAATGTTAGTAAAACAGACAACAGAAAGGACGACAGAATTGAGTGCTTAATGGCGCTCAGTAACTTCAATTATCACATTTTTAATTAAAAGGAAGTTATGCAGACAGTCATTCTCGTTCTTGTTGAAGTGCTAATTGTCATTGGTTTGTCGCGCCTAGTGGGTTTGGGATTCCGGAGGATTAAGCAACCACTGGTAATTGGCGAGATTGTTGCTGGAATTATGCTAGGACCATCTTTGTTGGGTTGGCTTGCTCCAGAACAAGCAGCTGCTCTATTTCCAGTTACAGCCATTCCTTTTTTGAATGTGCTGTCTCAGTTAGGGCTGATATTTTTCATGTTTCTCATTGGTTTAGAACTAGACCCAAAATACCTTAAGGGTCAGATGGAAGTAGCAGTTTTAACTTCCCACGTCAGTATTTTAGTGCCCTTTTCAATGGGAACTCTGCTGGCTCTGCTACTTTATCCTTTGGTGTCGAATACCAGTGTCTCATTTACAGCCTTTGCTCTGTTTTTAGGAGCAGCAATGTCGATTACAGCCTTTCCGGTACTGGCTCGGATTATTACTGAGAACAACTTACAGGGAACACGTTTGGGAACCTTGGCACTGACGTGCGCAGCTGTGGATGATGTCACAGCTTGGTGTGTGTTGGCAGTGGCGATCGCAGTAGCTAAAACCAACACCATGAGCGGTGCACTGCCAACGATTTTCTCTGCTTTGCTATACATTGCGTTCATGGTAACGGTGGGGCGTTGGTTCTTGCAAAGAATTGCTACTTATCACGAGCGAACACGGCACTTCAATCAGTTCGCTATAGCTATGATTTATGGAGGCGTGATTATTTCTGCCCTGATCACAGAGACTATCGGTGTTCACCTGATTTTTGGAGCGTTCCTGATGGGGGCAGTGATGCCCAAAAAAGCTGAAGTGGTGAGGGAGTTAGCTCAGAAAACCGAGGACTTTGTACTCACGGTTCTGTTGCCGATTTTCTTTGCTTTTAGTGGTCTGCGAACGGAAATTGGTCTGCTCAACCGACCCATATTATGGATACTATGTGCAGCTGTTGTGGCAGTAGCAATCAGTGGCAAGTATATAGGTACGTATGTAGCAGCTCGCGTTGGTGGCATTGAGAAGCGCGAAGCCTCAGCACTAGGTTGGTTGATGAATACTCGTGGTTTGACTGAGCTGATTGTCCTCAACATTGGTCTAGAACTGAAAGTGATCTCGCCGTTGTTGTTCACCATGTTGGTCATCATGGCGCTGGTGACAACGTTTATGACATCGCCCCTATTGGAGTGGATTTATCCGAAAAAGCTGATCAAGCTGAATGATATGGATCGAGAGCTTGAGGAGGAGACGAACCTAGATGCTGCCACCAGTTATCGGATTCTAGTACCAATAGCTAATCCTAGTACGCAGAAAGGATTGATGCAATTGGCAATAGCGATCGCAGGCAGTCGATTGCAACCTGCTATAGTTCATCCTCTCAGCCTGATTGAATTAGAAGAGAATTATGCTTTTAGCAGTACCCCAGCTGAGGCTGATCGATTAATCCAAGAGCGTCGATCTCGCATGTCCGAATTGATTCAAAGTTTGGAACCTCCTCAAACCCGTCAGATGGTGCGTCCCATTATCCGTACGACTAAGAATGTTGCACGGGAGACAGACCAGATTGCCTTACTTGAGCAAGCTAATTTAATTGTGATGGGATGGCATCGGCCAGCTTTTAGTACCAATCGGTTGGGTGGGCGAGTCGGTGAAATTCTCAGCACTGGGCGGGTGGATGTGGCTGTGTTTATAGACAAGGGAAGGGAGCGTTTGGAGACGTTGTTAGTACCTTACTCTGCCAATATTCATGATGAGTTAGGACTAGAAATAGCCTTAAGGCTGCTCGTCAATAGCGAACAGCGCCATCTCACCATTCTACGGGTTGCAAGTGGCGAGCAAACTCACAGTGAATTAGACTACGAATACAAAACGATGATGGAGCAATTGCCAAGCGCGTTACGCGAGCGCACTAACCTCAAGATTATCGAGACGGCAGAGCCTATCCAAGCTGTGGTAGAAGCATCGGCGACTGTTGATCTCACTATCGCTGGCACCAGCAGTGCTTGGGGAATACAACGTCAAACCTTGGGTCGATACACAGATGAAATAGCCATTCAATGCCACTCCTCGCTCCTGATTACCCGTCGGTACAGTCAGGTTACCTCCCACCTTGCCTCTATACTTTCAGCTACAAACGCTGACATTAACAAAGATGAATCTGGAGTCGGAGTGTCATGAATCATTTCAAATTTAAGTCCTTGGCATTTTATGGTACGGCAATCGTTGCGGTCGTGATTCTATTTAGTGTCGTCACCGCTTATGGAACAGCCAATCTCAAGGCTCCTCCCGCAATTGATGGTAGCTATCGACTTCAGGCTCAAAATTTGCCAGAGTGTTTGAAAGCCTCGACAGTGGTGTTAACGATTCAGCAATCTGGTAAGTACTTGAGCGGCTCTTTATTGCCTGCTCCCAGTATCAAGCTCAAAGCTGCTCAGAAGAAACCATCTCTGGATGGCAATCTGATTAATCAACAGATAAATTTAGAAGGGCAAGTTCCAGGGTTTCCTAACTGTAATCATAGCCAGGTTAAGATTCAAGCCCAAGTGAGAGAAAAAATACTAGCTGGTCAGATCACCCTTGGTTCCACTCCAAAGGCAGATAAATTTACGGCTCAGCAAGAACTGCCACAGCAACAACCTGAAAAACATTAGGACATGTTAAACCTTAACCATAGCATGATAAGTGTCATTGGTTTGTGTTCCCCTCACGTATATCTACACTGACTCTCAAGCAGTGTAGATACGTGCTTTTGAAAGGCAATAGGAGTCGTTAAAATAGAATCTCCGCCTTCTGGCGTTACCAAGGCGGAGTTATTCAACCTCTTTCCCGATCTTCTCCTTCATTTTTGGCTCAGAGCCGCATTCGGTGGTTGTCTCCGCCATTAATTCAGTTAGCACACGCGATATCACCGAATCTTGCAATAATTCCAGCGCTAACTCAATTTATCTGTTCTCATAACTTAAATCTGCATATTAA
>JAQYWN010000840.1 GCA_029379265.1 Rhizonema sp. NSF051 | reverse complement strand
TATTAATTCCTCGCGATCGCTCTTTGGGAAAAAACTTTTTGGTTTACTGTGTCTAGCTAGATTCATAGATTTAGCCAAAAATCAACCTTTAATGTGCCACTTTAAGGTGCGTTTGCCCTGCTGTTGGGGATACTTAAGGCTGGTGGTGCTTATGTACCCCTTGACCCCAGTTATCCACAAGAACGGTTGAGTTATATGTTGGCGGATTCTGGTGTCGAGGTGCTGTTGACCCAGCAGTCTTTGCTGAAATCTTTGCCGTCACATACTGCACGGGTGGTTTGTTTGGATACTGATTGGGGGGCAATTGAGCAACATACTCTGGAGAATTTTGATGTAGGGGTATGTGCAGATAATTTGGCTTATGTCATCTACACTTCTGGTTCTATTGGACGACCGAAGGGAGCAATGAATACCCACCAGGGAATTCGCAATCGTTTACTGTGGATGCAAGACGCTTATCAATTAACGAGTAGTGATAGCGTTTTGCAAAAAACTCCTTTCAGTTTTGATGTTTCAGTGTGGGAGTTTTTCTGGCCCTTACTAACTGGAGTGAGGATTGTAATCGCTAAACCAGAAGGACATAAAGATAGTACTTATTTAGTCAACCTAATTTCTACTCAGCAAATTACGACAATACATTTTGTACCATCCATGCTTCAAGTTTTTCTGCTTGAACCCAACTCTGGAAATTGCAGTTGCTTGAAGCGAGTCATTTGTAGTGGAGAAGTACTACCGTTTGAACTTACTGAACGCTTCTTTGATCACCTTGAATGTGAACTTCACAATCTCTATGGACCAACAGAAGCAGCGATTGATGTTACCTCATGGCAATGTCAGCTCCAAGAAAATCATCAGTTAGTCCCCATCGGTCGCCCCATAGCCAACATCCAAGTTTATATCCTAGACAAACACCTCCAAGTAGTACCCATAGGCGTACCCGGAGAATTGTACATTGGAGGTGATGGGTTAGCAAGAGGTTACTTAAACCGCCCAGAACTAACATGCGAAAAATTTATCCCAAATCCCTTCTCTGATGACAAATCCGAACGCCTTTACAAAACAGGGGATTTGGCTCGTTACGGTAGTGACGGTAACATTGTATTCCTCGGTCGCATTGACTATCAGGTAAAGATTCGTGGCTTCCGCATCGAACTTGAAGAAATAGAAGCAGTTTTAGCCCAACATCCAAATGTTCGGCAGACTATAGTTACAGTTTTAGAAGAGCATTCAAAAGACAAACGCTTGGTGGCTTATGTTGTCCCGAAGGAGGAGCAAGTTTTCACTACTAGTGAACTGCGTCGCTTTCTCCAAGAAAGGCTACCACAGTACATGATGCCAGCAGCTTTTGTAACACTCTCAGCCATGCCAATAACATCCAATGGCAAAGTGGATCGCCGTGCGCTTCCAGCACCAAATACGGTAAGCCTTGAAAAGGAAGAAGTTTTTGTAGCACCCCGGAATGCGATCGAAGAGGTGCTAGTGGAAATATGGAAGGAAATACTTAAACTTGACAAAATAAGTATCTACGATAACTTCTTTAATATTGGCGGTCATTCTTTAGTTGCTACTCAACTTATATCCCGGCTCCGCCAAGGTTTTCAACTAGAGATACCTTTGAAAGCGCTTTTTGAAAGACCAACGATAGCAGAACTCAGTGAATGCATTACACAGTACCAAATTGAGCAGGCTGATGATGCAGAGATTATAGCAGCGCTAAAAGAATTAGAAGAGCTATCGGATGAAGAAATTAAGGAGTTATTTGCTAGCGAAGTATAGTTTGAGCTATACACGCTTCAAGGGCATTGACAGCATTAACTAGGATTGGGATATTTTTACAAAAAATTGGAGAGAATGATGAAAGAAAATCCCGCTTTAACATCTGATGGTCAGCAGAATAATACACCAATCTTAACGCAACCAAAAGTTTCAAAAACTGACAAATTGCATGAAATTGTAGAAAATCTTCCCCCAGAAAAGCGGACACTTATTGCACTACGACTTCAAAAAAAAAGTCAGGAGGCTCCTCAAAATCAGACAATTCCTCAAATTAAGCGAAACAGACATGCTGATTCTTTTCCTCTTTCTTTTGCACAACAAAGATTGTGGTTTCTCCACCACTTTGAGCCGAACAGTTTAGTTTATAATATGCCAGGAGCCTTCCGTCTAACGGGAGTGCTGAACTTAGCGGCTCTAGAGCAAAGTTTTAATGAAATCATCAGACGTCATGAAGTCTTACGAACCACTTTTTATAGTGTTAATGAGCAACCAGTACAGGTTATTCATCCGCCGCAGCCACTGACTCTGCCAATTCTAGATTTGAGTGAGTTGTGCGAAACTGAGAGGGAAATAGAGAAGCAACGGTTGGTTACACAAGAAGCGCAACAACCCTTTGATTTGAAAAAAGGTCCGCTCCTACGCGTCATCTTAATGCGTTTTGGTGAAGAGTACATCATGCTGGTAACAATGCACCACATTATTTCCGATGGTTGGTCTCTTGGGATACTCATCCAAGAATTTGTGGCGCTTTACGAAGCATTTTCAGTCGGTAAGCCATTTCTACTTCCTGAACTGCCCATTCAGTACGCAGATTTTGCGCTCTGGCAACGGCAGTGGTTGCAGGGAAAAGTCTTGGAAACTCAGATCGCTTACTGGCAGGAGCAACTAAGGGGTAGCCTGCCAATTTTAAAAGTACCGACTGACCGCCCCCGACCTGTAGTTCAAACCTTTCGAGGAGCAGAACAACTGCTGGTATTACCCAAAACCTTATTTGAGGAGATCAAGGCTTTGTGTGCAAAATCTGGGGTAACACTATTTATGATGCTGCTAGCAGCCTTTGACACTTTGTTATACTGGTACACAGGTGAAGAAGATATTGTTGTCGGTACTGATATCGCCAATCGCAACCGCACTGAAATTGAGGGATTGATTGGGTTTTTTGTTAACCAGCTAGTGTTACGCACAGATGTATCTGGAAACCCTAGCTTTCTAGAGTTGTTAGAACGGGTACGTGAGGTGACTCTGAGAGCCTATGCTCACCAGGATCTACCATTTGACAAGCTAGTAGAAACTTTGAATCCTAAGCGCACCTTAGATCGTACACCTCTGTTTCAAGTCAAGTTGATTCTGCAAAATACCCCATTATCTACTTTAGCACTTTCAGGTTTAACTCTAGATTTTATTGAGGTTGATAACAAAACAGCAGAGTTTGATTTACTGTTGAACATGATGGAAGTTGAACAAGAATTAACGGCAGTATTAAAGTACAACACAGACTTATTTGATACTACCAGTATCATTCAAATGCTAAAGCATCTTGTCACATTGCTCAGCTATATTGTCAGTCAACCTGATCTCAAACTAAGTACTTTGATGGCAACACTTTCAGTAGCTGATAGACAAGACTTTCAAATGAATTCACAACAGAAATTGATAAAAACTAAGCGCAAATCTATAAGTAGAGAGGCGCTCTAAAATCTAGTGGTCTATCGCATTAGTTTTGAGAGGTTAGAAAACGAACTACTAAGACGCCAAGTGTACCAAGAGAAGAGGAAAAAACGGTAATTCATTAAATTATGTAACCGAGCAAATTTAATGTAATAAACCACTATGTAAC
>JAQYWN010000839.1 GCA_029379265.1 Rhizonema sp. NSF051 | reverse complement strand
AGGTAATATATATCCAGATGTGGAAAATATTTAATGTGTTGCATTTGAATGTTGCAATGTATAGATTTTCCCGATTTTCCAGGTGTGTGTTAAAATTAGAGAATGTACTGTGCTGCTCACACTATAGTGTGATTTGTAAGTAGCATTGTGATATCTACCAATTGTCATCCTAGTTTAAATAGCTAATTTTTAAGGTCTGGAGTTGGGCTTTGATGGTCCTTGAGATCTCAGTCCCTCCAACGTAACCTTCTTGATTTGTAATGTGTTTACAGATTAAAGAAGGTCGAATCGCAGAGATAGTGTAACCAAAATTAGAAACTTTAAAAAAACCGATGACCAAATACTGCCCCTAGAGGGGTATTTTTTATGCACAATCATTTAGTTGAATACTAGTAGTTTGAAGAAAGAACTCAGATAAAGTCCGGATAATCACTCTCGAATTACCCCAAGCACTGAACCCCACCACGCTGTTATACAACAACGGGAGCCAAGTGGCTGCAAAGGTAAACCGCCAAGGGCGCACTGGCTCCCCGACACCGAACCGCCTGGGATTCGGTGTTGTAGCTTTAATAACAAGTATTTAAGCAAACACGAACTCAGAAAATAAAGATGAGAAATAAAAACGAATTGAGTAGGGGGAAGTAACAAAAGCGAGCTTTGCATCTCGCTTAAATGCCCGCGCATTTATTTGTGGGGATGTATTCCTAGTTCTGACAACTGATTTCTTCTTAACATATGTTGGCATAGGAAGGAGGTTGAATTGCAGAGAAGGTGTGACCGAAATCGGAAGCGCTCAAAACGGCGGGCTATTTATTGTCCAATTCACGAATGCTATCTCCATAGTGTAAGTCCAAAGTATTCATTGTTTGCAGATCGCGTTGGACAACTCCTGAATCGAGGGGTAAAACAGCAGAGTGCCCGTAGGTTAATGGCGACAAAAACTACAGTGTTACTAGAAGGTGAATGGTTGGAAGGCTTCTGGTGTGACGATTGCAATCAAACAACATGTTATCACATTCAAAAGAGCGATCGCACTTATCATCTATCGGTAGCATCTCCAGAACTTTGGCAGCAAGCAGTGGGTGTCATGAACCCAGAAGGAAATCCGTCTGTTGGTGAGTTTACTCGCAAACATGCACGGAATGTTGGCTATAACGGCAGCAAAGATTTCCAGTTTAGAGTTTAAGCCAGTTACAGTCACAATTCAATGTATCAGAACGGTCAACTATGGAGCATACACCAAATTTTGAAGAGATTGATGTTCAAAAACATTTTCAAGTTCTGCAACGACGCTGGTTACCCGCAGTATCGGTGTTTGGAACTGTTGCTACCCTGGCATCCTTGTTCGCACTTTCACTCAAACCCGCCTACAAAGCTGAAGGAAGTCTTTTAATTAAGACGAATCATAGCCCCTCTCTCACGGGCTTAGGAGAAGGGCTCGGACGGATAGATTCTTTAACGATTAACAACAATCCATCAGATACTCAAGCAAAAATCGTTACATCCGTTCCAGTTATTAAAGAAACCATTACAGAACTTGATCTTAAAGATGACAAAGGTAAACCCCTCAAAATTCAAGATTTGACCAAACAACTCAAGGTAGAAGGGGCAAAAGGAACTGAAGTCTTGCAAGTCACCTATGCTGACAACAATCCAAACATGGCAGCAGCAGTGGTTAATACAGTCATGCGGGCTTATATCAGAAATAATATAGGAGCAAATCGAGAAGAGGCAGTTTCAGCACGCGAATTTATTCTGGGACAAATACCTAGAACAGAAATAGCAGTCAGACAAGCAGAAATAGCTTTGCGGAAATTCAAAGAGGAGAATCAAATTATCTCCTTACAAGAAGAAGCAACCGCAGCAGTTACGGACATTTCTAAATTAAACGAGCGAATTTCTCAAGCCCAAGCTCAACTGGGAGATGTTAACGCTCGGTTAAAAAAGATCCAAAATCAGGCAAAAATTGATTCACAGCAAACTTTAACCGCGACTTCATTGAGTCAAATACCAGGAGTTCAGCAAGCACTTGTTCAACTTCAAGAAGCGCAAAGCCAGCTGACGGTGGCGCGAACCACTCTTCTACCAGGACATCCGACAATCATCAATTTAGAGGAAAAAGTCGCAGCTCTTAACAACTTACTCCAACAGCGAACAAAGCAGGCAGTGGGAAGCGATCGGCAAATTTCTCAGAGTGATTTGCAGACAGGAGCGCTGCGAGAAAAACTACTGGAAGATTATGCTCGCTTTGAGGCAGAACGCGTCGGTTTGGCAAAACAAATTACGACACTGGCTGATAAACGAACAGTCTACACTGAACGCGCAAATGTCTTGCCTAAGTTAGAACAAAATCAGCGACAGCTTGAACGGAAGCTCAAAGCAGCGCAAACGACTTATGAAACACTCTTGACAAGACTGCAGGAAATCCAGGTAGCAGAAAACCAGAATGTAGGAAATGCTCGGATCGTCTCTCCTGCCGTAGTACCAGATCAACCAACTGGTGTGGGAAAAAGCATAGTGATCGGAGGTGGAGTTGTTCTTGGTCTCATGCTTGGTATAATTACAGCCTTCAGTTTGGATTTGATTGATCGTTCTGTGAAAACGGTTAAAGAAGCCAAGGAACTTTTCAAATACAACCTGCTGGGTGTGATTCCTTCAGTCAGTAGCAAAGGGAAAAAAAGTTCTGACAAGCTTGAAAGGTTAGAGCGATCGCTTCCGAGAATTATTGGCAGGGACGTTCCTCACTATCCTCTTGGGGAAGCATACCAAATGCTTCAAGCAAATTTGAAGTTTTTAACTTCGGAGGAGCGGGAGATAAAAGCGATCTCCGTGACAAGTGCCGTATCCAAAGAAGGAAAGTCTGAGGTAGCGGCAAATTTAGCTGTGGCAATGGCACAAGTAGGGCGTCGGGTGCTGCTGGTGGATGCCGATATGCGTAATCCAGTCCAGCATCATGTCTGGGGAATGGCAAATACATTGGGTTTGTCGAACATTATTGTTAACCAACTTCCGATCCATGAGATCGTGCAGGAAGTCATACCTAACCTACACTTTCTTCCCTCTGGAGTTATACCTTCCAATCCAGTTGCACTATTAGATTCCAAGCGAATGGCTTTATTAGTCGCTAGTTTAACTCAAAGATACGACTGTGTAATTTTTGATACCCCTAGTTTATCTGGAACGGCAGATGCCGCTATTTTAAGCAAGTTAGCTGACGGTTTATTACTGGTGGTTCGTCCAGGGGTGATTAACTCCGTAAGTGCCAGTGTCGCTAAAGAGTTTTTGACTCAGTCAGGTCAAAATGTCTTAGGTATGGTATTAAACGGAGTGAATGTGAAACACGAACCCGAAAGCGACTTCTACTATACGAAAGCTCAAGTTGAACCAGAGTTTATGTTACCAACATCTATACCTAAGACTCTTGCAGCTCCCCATATTAAAGAAGAACGGTGAGGGGAAGGTAAGGACGTGAGTACAGACACAGAAGCAATTCTTCTATCCTACACCCGGTTTTATTGAGGAAACGATCACGAAATGCTTAATAAGCTATCTACAGTTACTCAGATCTTGCACCTGGAAACTTCAATGTTAATTCCTTGACTAAGTGCTAGGTT